>CBDVCG010000148.1:0-5637 GCA_965372425.1 uncultured Anaerolineales bacterium | reverse complement strand
CTTGGCCCAAACCCACTTCGTAATAACGGGGCAAGTGAGAAGAGTCCGACAAGAACAAAAAAAGAAGTGCATTCAGAGCAGGCTGGAGATGAAAGTAACGATTGAGACCTTGGAGCGATTCGACCTACTCGCGGGGCTTCCCCGAGATGCGTTGGAGGAAATCGCGCGCCTCGCAACGGAAGAGAAGCATGCGTCTAGCACAACGCTGTTTAACGAAGAATCCCAAGCCGACTTCCTCTATTTGCTCGTCAGCGGAAAGATCTCGCTCGAAAAATACGTTCAATTAGGGAAAACAGGTACGCCAAGGCGTGCGACGATAAGTGTCATTGGGCCATGGCAAGCAGTGGGTTGGTCAAGCCTGGTGAGCCCTTACATCTATACCTCCTCAGGCATTTGCATAGAGGATACAGTTGTTCTAGCCATAGCCGGCGAGGGGCTCAGAACATTGATGGCGAAACAACCGGCGATAGGATACGAATTCATGAGTCGAGTCGCAACTATTACAAGGTCACGCTTGACCGACGTTACTGCTACCCTAACCTACTTCCTCTCCATTGTGTCCCATGAACTCAAGAGACCAATTGCCGCTGTGGAAAATTATATACAAGTAACCCTGGGAGGCTACGCAGGAGAGGTGACGGAAAAGCAGCGGAGACTCCTGGAGAGGAGCGCTCTGCGATTGAGCGACTTAAGAGCACTGATTAGCGGAATTCTAGACTTCGCACGAATGCAGCCAGATCAAATCCGTGCTGATTTTGAGGTCGTAGACCCCAGGGAAATTGGAGCTGAAGCCATCGAGGAAGTTCGCCTTGCAGCTACCCAAAAGAATATCCTACTTAAAGCCGCTGGCCAGAGCGAGTATTCGCCCATAGTGGCTGCCCGTCGTCGATTACGTCAGGTTGTCTCAAATCTCTTGGCGAATGCGGTTAAGTTTTCACCCGAGAACAGTACGGTCACGCTTTCCGCTCACGAGAAGGACGATATTCTCGTTATTGAGGTCATGGATGAGGGTATCGGAATACCCATAGAGGACCAAAAGCACATTTTTGAGGACTTCTTTCGCGGTAGCAATACTGCCGATGTCGGAGGGAGCGGCCTGGGACTCTCGATCGCGAAGAAAATTGTGGATGCACATGACGGAACCATCGAGGTAGAAAGTCCCTACCTACCCGACAAGCCCGGAACGAAATTCACCGTTAAAATTCCGCGATCGCTCACGCTTCCAGATGAGCTAGGTTTTGCGCATAAACCGGAAGGTATGTTAGAACAGAAAGACTCAGAAACATAATCGCCTGATGAGTTAGAGAGGCAGAAGATGTGAACGAAGAACCTTTTATTTTAATCGTGGATGACGATCCTGATATTCTCGAGGGCATCACCGCCGTGCTTGAGACAGGTCCATATCGGCTTGCAACTGCAAAAGATGGGCTGGACTGCATGGAGAAGATCCGCAACGAGCCACCAGATCTACTTATTCTGGACATGCTTATGCCGCGTATGGACGGGTTCGCAGTCATTCGAGAACTACGAAGTGATCCCGAATTTGCCGGGTTACCCATCATCATTCTTACAACTGTAATTGAAGATGCAGCTTATCGCCGTTACGAACTCGAAACTGGCCTGGCGATGGACGTGGCCGCTTATATCGAAAAGCCTTCACCACCAGATGAGCTCTTACGGTGCGTAAGCGCCATCGTCGATCAACCCTACATCATCGTAGCAGACGACGATCCAGACATACTTGAAGGCGTCAAGACCGTGCTTGAAAGCGAACCTTATACGATCGCAACAGCAAGAGACGGCAAACAATGCCTGGAAATGGTACAGAAACGCAAACCCGATCTGCTCATCCTTGACTTGTTGATGCCACGGATGGATGGTTTCGCCGTCATACGTGAGCTGCAAAGTGATCCTGCATACGAAGATCTGACCATCATGATTCTCACGACGGTTGTGGAAGATGCTAGTCGAAGAAGGTACGAATTGGAAACCGGTCATGACATGAAGGTCCTTGCCTATATTCAAAAACCGGTCGCCCCGGATCAGCTGCTCCGCATCGTGAGCGAGGCTATGGAGAAAGATGCACCGTGATAGATGGCCACAGTGATGAGACTGTGATTGGAGCTGTGCTCGTCGTAGGTGGTGGCATTGCCGGCATTCAAGCAAGCCTCGACCTCGCCGAACAGGGCTACTGCGTCTACCTTTCAGAAAAGAAATCGGCAATCGGTGGGCACATGGCCCAGCTCGATAAAACCTTCCCCACGAACGACTGCGCCATGTGCACGATTAGTCCCAAACTAGTAGATGTGGGTAGACATATAAACATCCAACTGATGGTAGACACAGAAGTCGTCTCGGTGGACGGTCAAGCCGGGAATTTCATGGTGACCTTAAGACGCAAACCGCGCTTCATCGACATTGATAAATGTGTTGGCTGTGGGGATTGTGCTGAAGTTTGTCCGGTCACATATCCAGACCCATTCGACGAGGGTCTTGGTCAACGCCGGGCTGCGTACAAGCTCTATCCTCAGGCTGTTCCGAATGCTTTTGCGATCGAGAAACTGGGCATCGCTCCCTGTAGAGGCGCGTGCCCTGCAGGCCAACGCGCTCAAGGCTACATTGCCTTGATCGCAGCAGGAAGATATCGTGAGGCATTAAGGGTAATCAAGGAGGATAACCCTTTCCCAAGCGTCTGTAGTAGAACATGCCACCATCCTTGCGAGAATTATTGTGCACGCGGTCTCGTAGACGAACCCATAGGGATCATGTCTCTCAAACGGTTCGTGGTCGATTTCGCCCTTGCATACGGTCGAGAGAAAGTCGAGCCTACCTCTCGCACCAAGCCGGAGTGGGTAGCCGTCGTGGGTGCAGGACCGGCTGGTCTTACTGCCGCGCACGATTTGGCCAAAATGGGTTACGGCGTCACCGTCTATGAAGCACTTCCAGTCGCTGGCGGCATGATGCGGGTTGGCATTCCCGCCCACAGGTTGCCCAAGGGTGTGCTGCAGCAGGATATTGATGACATCCTGGACTTAGGTGTCGTGCTGAAGACCAATTCGCCAATCGATAATCCTCTTGAATTGCTCGATCAAGGATACGATGCCGTTTGTCTTGCGACAGGGATCTCCACTCGAGATCACACCATAGGTCTCGAGGGCGAAGACGCCGAAGGTGTGATCCCCGCAGCTACCTTCCTTCGGAAGATTAACCTCGGCGAGCCAATCTCGATTGGTGACCGCGTTATTGTCCTGGGGGGAGGGATTACTGCCCTGGATGCCGCTGCCGTCGCTCGTCGTCTTGGAGCAGAAAATGTTACCCTCGCTCTTGATCGTCCACGTGGTGAGCTTCCCGCCTATCATTGGGAGATGGCTGCAGTAGAGGCAGAAAGGATTAACCTTTTCGAGCATGTAACCGCCACACGCATCATCACTCGAAACGGGAAGATCGTAGGGGTTGAGTTGGCTCATACAAGTAAGGGCATGACGGTCGACGAGCATGGCCGCCGTCGGCCAAAAATCAAACCGGGGACCGAATTTACTCTTGACGTGGATACCGCGATCGTCACGATTGGCCAACAATCTGATCTCTGCTTCCTAGATCCTCGCTTCGATGATCTGACAGGTGACCCCAATACGCTGGCAGGTGATGCGCAGGGATTATTTATCGTAGGTGGGCGAAAGACAGGGGCAAGCTTCATCATCGAAGCTGTCGCTCTCGGACATCGTGTCGCGCAATCGATTGATCGATACCTTAGGCATGAACCTCTAGATCAATCAGAACCAGCGAGACCTGCAGTTCTGAAGTACACACGAGAAGAGTTTGCAGATCGAGTATCAGCGGGCGATTTGACCATTCAACCCCGCCAAGAGCCTGCCTTACTCACAATGGAAGAGCGTGTTGCGGGCTTTCGCGAAGTCGTTCTCGGCCTCACCGAACATCAGGCCCGTGAAGAGGCGAGAAGGTGCCTTCAATGTGGGATTTGCTCTGAGTGTCTAGCGTGTGATTATGCCTGTGGCACGAATGCGATTGACCACAATATGACCGAAACGCTCGAGGAAATTAATGTTGGTGCGGTGATCCTTGCACCTGGGTTCGTTCCCTACCAAGCTGAACTTTCCCAAGAATATGGTCTCGGACGCTATCCGAACGTGATCACATCACTTCAACTTGAAAGACTATTGAACGCTAGTGGGCCAACGGGGGGAGAGGTTCTACGTCCTGCAGATCAAGTGATTCCTAAGAAGGTGGCTTTCCTCCAATGCATCGGATCCAGAGATATCGATCACAATTACTGCTCTTCGGTCTGCTGCATGTATGCCACTAAAGAAGCTATCATGCTGAAAGAACATCATCCAGATACTGAAGTTCATATTTTCATGATGGATGTTCGTGCATTTAGCAAAGGTTACGAAGCCTATTATCAACGTTCGCGTGAAAAATACCATGTCAAATATACCCGCTGTAGAATCTCGAACCTGAGTGAAGATCCTGATACGCAGAATCTCATTCTGCGATACACAAATGAACAGGGATCAGGAACAGGGGATCAGGAGGGACACGAATCCCGCGCCCTATATCCCAAACCTTTAATAGTGGAGGATTCCTTCGATCTTGTCGTCCTTTCTGTTGGGATGGAGATTTCGGATTCTGTAAAGAAGCTTGGACGCGATCTGGGGATCGAACTAGATGAATATGGATTTTGCCGAACCCCGATGTTCTGCCCCGTGGAAACCAGCAGATCGGGTATATACGCAGTCGGTCCTTTTGTCGAACCGAAGGACATTCCCGAATCGGTGATCGACGCCAGTGCGGCTGCAGGTGCGGCATCGGGGATCCTGGCAGATGCACGTGGCACTATGACTCTACAGGCTGAATACCCTCCCGAACGGGATATCTCTTCAGAGTCACCGAAGGTCGGCGTATTCGTCTGTCACTGTGGATCCAATATCGGTGGGTTCTTGGATGTAGAGCAAGTCACTAGCTACGCTTCACAGCTACCCTGCGTGGTGCACAGCGAACATCTACTGTATGCCTGCTCACAAGATAGCACAGCAGTGATACAAGAACGGATCAACGAACTCCAACTAAACCGAGTGGTTGTTGCATCCTGTACACCACTAACACATGGCCCACTCTTCAAAGACGTTACGCGCCAGGCTGGATTAAACGAGCATTTATTCAGCATGGCCAACATAAGAAACCACTGCTCTTGGGTGCACTCCGACGAAAGACGAATAGCAACAGAGAAGGCCATGGACCTTGTGCGTATGTCTGTTGCTCGAGCGACAGCCCTTCGACCCTTACCGCGTATTCCGACCCAGATTCATCAATCCGCTCTCGTGATTGGCGGAGGTCCGGCGGGTTTGAACGCGGCGTTAACGCTTGCTGATCAAAATTTCCCGGTTTACCTCGTGGAACGGGACAAGGTCTTTGGGGGACACCTTCGACATCTACTCTGTGACTTTCAAATTTCAACATCTCAGGAATCATTCAATCCCCAGGATTATTTCGAGAGTTTGCTCGAATCCGTGGAAAATCATGATCTCATCACGCCGTTCCTGAGTAGTGAGGTCGTCGAGATGACCGGATTCGTCGGTAATTTCACCACACTGATAAAAAACGATTCGGGAGAGGAGA
>CBDVCG010000147.1:0-5664 GCA_965372425.1 uncultured Anaerolineales bacterium | reverse complement strand
AATCGTTTCTTATCGATGGTGAAAACACGATAGCCATCCATATAGTCGATATCGAGGTGGATGACACTGAGGGGAAGATCGTGCACCCGATAGCCGTTTGAAACTTCGCGGATATCCCCTTCATTCTGATAGCCCCAGCGAGATTGATGAAAACCCAGAGACCAAAGCGGAGGAAGAGGAGGCCGACCGGTGAGCTTTGCATAGTGGTGCATCGCCCTCTCTGGGGGACCAAGGAAGAAGTAGTATCTCAGCATCCCGGAGGTGAAATAAGTTTCGACAGGGTCATGAAAGGCGATATGCCCATCATACGAATTCTCGAGGAACAGCATGTAGCTTCCAAATTCATGCAAATGATGGAAGACGGGGATCGTGAGATTGAGGGGGTCGGAGCCTAAGCCATAACTCCCTCCAGGATCCTTGTTCCACAATCGGTAACTGCCCCCATTCAAGTTGAGCCGCGCGGCTCGCTCTCCGAGCCCATAGAAGGCGGAATTTGCTGGGTTCTGGGTGTGAAGCTTCCAGGCATCTCCAGATCGGAGGGGTGGGAGATCCTCGCGAAGAACGACGCCTCGATCATCATGAATGGAGAGGCCACCGAATTCAGTAATGTTGACCTGCAAATCCGCCGAATCCAGTCTCCAATCGTTTCCTTCCTCATTGACTTTAATTTCAATGGCGTCCCAAGCTGTGTCAGCGATGGCATAGGGGACCGGAGGATTACCGGGGGTCCAAGAGATACGAAGTACATCTGGGCTTAAGAAGACGACCTCAAGACGTGCGTGTTCAAAATCGAATAAGGCTCCACTCAAGATTCCTGCGTTTTCGGACATTCTCCCGGGCGGGATGAATTCTTCAGCCGTAGATGGAGCTAAATGTACATCACGCTTCTCCCACTGATCCCGCTGCCAGGGATATATCAGAGCCCTGAGCGTGTTCGCGGGCCCAATAGAGCGAATTCCTTTCAAGAGGTGCAATATATTTTGCATGGCGCCTTCTACATCGTGGGAGCAAGAGATTTTAAATGACTGATTTTGAACACTTGAATTATGATAGCACTCTGATTGGGAGATCACTAGGAGTCGTTATGAAAAGGTGAGGCTTGCTGGGACAAGGTTTAAGAGTTGTCCAATAGGTCGTCCTGTCAGCGATGATCAAAGTGGGAATCTGATTTTGCAGGCGATTCTTGGAGTTAGGCATTCCCCAACCTTAAAGTTTATCATCTGACGTCTTTTTACTGGCGGAAGCAAAGTCCGTCCGATATAATTCCAGCTTGGTCAATCTAAAAAGGTTCACAGACGGTACTTCGTCTCCTGGCGCACATGTCGTTTGTCCATCTGCACGTTCATTCAGAATATTCCTTGTTAGATGGGTACAGCCGTATCCCGCATCTGGTCCAGCGTGCGAAGGACCACGGGATGCCAGCCGTCGCGCTGACCGATCACGGGGTCATGTTTGGCGCGATTTCCTTTTACCGTGAGGCACAAAAAGCTGGAATACGGCCCATCATTGGCATGGAAGCATATCTTGCACCTAGAGGTATGCAGGACCGTGACCACCAGAAAGACAGCCGGGCATACCATCTGCTGCTCCTTGCACAAAACGATCTCGGTTACAAGAACCTGCTCCGAATCGCTACAGCCTCTCAGCTTGAGGGCTTTTATTATCGTCCACGTATCGATCACGATTTTCTCGCTGCTCACAGCGATGGCCTGATTTGCACCACTGGCTGCCTATCAGGTGAGGTCCCTCGGACGCTCATCCAGGGCAGGGACGAACGCGCACTCGAGCTGCTGGATTGGTTTTACGAAGTGTTCGGTCGCGATAGGTTCTTCTTCGAGCTTCAACATCATGAGATCCCCGAGCTTCCAGAGATCAACAAAAAATTGATCGAACTTGGCCACAGATATGACGCTCGTTTCATCGCGACGAACGATGTTCATTATGTGGATCCCGACGATGCAGAACTGCAGGATATCCTCCTTTGCATTCAAACCGGCTCGCTTCACTCCGATCCAGACCGCATGCGGATGACAGATCCATCCTACTACCTGCGGTCGCCCGACGAGATGAAGGCGCTATTCGGAGATGTTCCAGGTGCAATCGAGAACACATTATGGATCGCGGATCGGTGCGAGGTCGATCTGGATTTCAAAGGCTACCATCTGCCGCATTTCGATGTGCCCGAAGGACATAACTCCGAGAGCTACTTGCGTATGCTCTGTGAGCAGGGGCTGCAGAAGCGTTTTGGAGATCACAGCCAGGATGCGGAGATCCTGGAGCGCCTTGAGTACGAGCTCGGAATCATCCATCAAATGGGGTTCGATAACTACTTTCTCATCGTCTGGGATCTTTGTCGCTACGCAAGGGAGCATAGTATCTGGTACAACGCACGCGGCTCAGCAGCTGGATCTATCGTGGCTTACGGCCTCGAGATCACGCTGGTCGATCCCCTCGAGCACGGGCTGATTTTCGAGCGATTTCTTAACCCAAGCCGCATCTCCATGCCGGATATCGATCTGGATTTTCAGGATGACAAACGGCACATCCTGCTTGAATATACTGCGGATAGGTATGGCCGTGATAAGGTAGCCCAAATTATCACTTTCGGAACGCTCGGAGCTCGTGCTGCGATCCGGGATGTTGGACGTGTGATGGACATCCCTCTTCCCGAGGTGGATCGGGTCGCAAAACTTGTCCCCAATATTCCTGGAAAACCGGTCTCGATCTCAGAAGCCCTCGATGATATTCGCGAATTTCGTGAAGTTTATGATGGTACGTCATACATTCATGAGCTGGTCGACACGGCTGTTCAATTGGAGGGTGTTGTGCGTAACGCAGGTACCCACGCTGCCGGTGTCATCATCAGCGATAAACCCATCATCGAGTACGTACCTCTCCACCGGCCAACCGGGAGCAGTCAGGAAGGCTCGCCGATCGGCGCGGTGACTCAGTTCGAGATGCAGATCCTCGATTCGCTGGGATTGCTGAAAGTGGATTTCCTGGGTTTATCGACGCTGACGGTGATGGCAAGAGCTTGTGAAATGATCCGAGATCGTCACGACGTAAACTTTGACATTCACACGATACCTGTGGATGACCCTGAGACCTACAAGCTTCTGGGCGAAGGAGATGTGCTCGGTGTCTTTCAGGTCGAAGGTGTGGGCATGCGCCGCTATCTTAAAGAGATGAAGCCTCGAGAACTTGCGAATGTCATCGCCATGGTCGCGCTCTATCGTCCGGGTCCGATGGATTTCATTCCTACCTACATTCGCCGCATGCATGGGGAGGAATCGGTTTCGTATCGCCATGAGACTCTGGAGTCCATCTTTGAGGAGACCTACGGTATTCCCGTATACCAGGAACAAATCATGCGCGCTGCGATGGAAATGGGCGGTTATACGGCGTCAGAAGCGGATGGGCTGCGGAAGGCGATATCGAAGAAGAAAGCAAAAGAGCTTAAAAAACTTCGTAAAAAATTCATCGCAGGAAGCGTGGACAGGGGCGTATTGGAAGAAATAGCGGTCGCTGTGTTCGATGACTGGGAGAACTTCGCCCGCTACGGTTTTAACAAAGCCCACGCTGCCGATTATGGTGTGATTGCCGTCAAGACAGCTTATCTAAAGGCACATTACCCACAGGAGTACATGACCGCCCTCCTTTCGGTATTTAAACATGACACGGACAAAGTAGCGCTCTATATCACGGATTGTCGTCGTCTGGGATTCGATGTGCTGCCGCCTGATGTCAATGCAAGCGGTCTGGATTTCACGATCGAAGAGCATGAGGGTTCAACCCCGGCGATCCGCTACGGGTTGGGCGCGGTGAAGAATGTAGGTGATAGCGCGGTTGAGATTATTCTCGATGCCAGACGGTCCGAGGGAGATTTCGAGAGTCTCGAGGATTTTACACGTAGGGTAGATTTGCGACAGGTCGGCAAACGTTCATTTGAATGTTTGATCCGGGTGGGTGCACTGGACAGGTTATGTGCCCGCATATCACTGCTTGAATCTCTCGATCGAGTCATGTCGTTATCGAGCGCATATCACCGAGCAGAAGAGGTGGGGCAGATGTCCTTCTTTGGCGCCGAAACAGGCGTTGTCGAAAAATTGGATCTCTCTCCAGCAACCTCTGATATTCCTTCACGCCGACAGCTCAGTTGGGAGAAAGAACTTCTTGGGGTCTACGTTTCGGATCATCCGCTCACACCGTTTATCGAAGATCTTTCAAAGCTGGTCTCTCATTTTAGCGCTGAACTCCATGAAGCTGAACATGGTCAGCATGTGTGCGTCGCTGGAGAGCTCAGTCATCTTCGTCCCTATCAGACGAGAACGGGCAAAACCATGGGCTTTGCGACGCTTGAGGATTTGCAGGGAACGATCGAACTGGTCATTTTCAGCAGGGTATGGGGTGAGGTCTCGCCTTGGCTTGAACTCGACACTATTCTGGTTGTTGAAGGCCGGATCGATAGAGAACGCGGGGAACCGAAGGTTTTAGTTGATAAAATAACGACACATTTTGACGAGGTCGAATCGACGGAACTTCTCCCTCAGTCCGAGAACTTCAAGAATGTTGATCCACCGGATGTCTTCGCCCTTCCAGAAATTAAACACGAAATTGAGCAGCCTGCTCCACGCCCAGCGGAGATGCCCCAGGAGGAGGTCCTCACGCCAGCCGTGGAATTAAAGAGTGCTATTCTCCCGGAGGATGTTAGAAGTATCGTGTCTACTACAGTAGATGAGGAGGCCTTGCACCCGGTGGAGGTTTTACCCATCCCGGATATTCTCAGGTCAGCTCCTACGGAGGCACAGATGATCACGATTAACCTCGAGACCACAGGAGATCAGCAAAGAGATGCATTGCGTATGCGCAGGGTGCATGGTTTGTTCACCTCCTATCCGGGAAATGATCGTTTCGCCTTCCAGCTCTTTGAGGCCTCCCGTCGATACTTGATAGAATTTCCGAGCCACTCGACCGGCTATTGTGCAGATTTACATGCGCAGCTTGTTGCTCTTCTGGGGGAGGGGGCGATCCGAGTCGAGCCTTTGAGGATCCAGTGAAAATCAATAAGATGGGCATTCTTACATCCGGCGGGGATGCCCCAGGAATCAACCCATGCATACGAGCGGCTGTCCGCACCGCTTTGTATCATGACGTCGAAGTGATTGGGATACAAGAGGGCTTTGACGGTCTCATTCGGGGCGAGATGTCCTCTCTTCACGCACGGGACGTGGGCGGGATACTGCAGAGGGGCGGTACATTTCTCCATACAGCCCGCTGTCCGGAATTCCTCGAGCGGAAAGGCCAACGGCAAGCGCTCCGCGAGCTTAATGAATCAGGCATTGATGGGCTTCTTGTCATCGGGGGGGACGGTTCTATGCGAGGCGCACATGTGCTCGCTGAACTGGGATTCCCGACTATTGGGATACCCGCATCGATCGATAATGACATCTGGGGCACCGATATGTCGCTGGGCGTGGACACGGCGCTTAATACGATCATGGGCGCTGTTGACAAACTCCGGGATACGGCGTCATCTCATGAACGGGCATTCCTCGTGGAGACGATGGGGAGAAACTGCGGCTACCTTGCTTTGATCAGCGGGGTCATCTGCGGGGCGGAGATGATTATCATTCCGGAAAAAGAAATCCCGATCGAGAGCATTGC
>CBDVCG010000146.1:0-5695 GCA_965372425.1 uncultured Anaerolineales bacterium | reverse complement strand
TAAGTCCTGGCTGCTATTTCTCCAGTCGCTGCTCGAGGAGCCACGTGTATAGTTCGGGATCGGCATAGGCCCGTTTCCACGCATCAGCATGGTTTGCATCCGCATAATGCGTATAGCGAACATTGGCAGGGCACTGGCGCAATGCGTCCACCATGATTTGAGACTGCCAGGAAGGGACGGCCTCATCCTCTCCGCCGTGAAACACCCAGATGGGCAAATCCTTCAAGACACAGATATCCTCGGGCACCTCCTCGCTCTCAAAAATGTAACCTCCAGCGATGGGGACAACTGCCGCGAACTGACCGGGATGTTTCAATGCGAGACGCCACGTGCCGAATCCACCCATGCTCAACCCCGTTAGATAGACCTTGCTCTCATCAACTGCATATGTTGTTGTGACGGCCTCGATGAGCGCATCAAGCCGGTCAAAGACGGGGTACCAATAGGTTTCCGAGGGACACTGCGGAGAGAGCAGGATGAAGGGGAAATCCGATCGATCTTCGACGATCTTCGGAGGTCCGTCTATTTTAATAATTTCGAGAGCTTCCCGGGTATCTCCACGTTTCGATAATCCGTGCAGGAAAATGAGCAGCGGCCATTTTACATCCGGGGCTCCTGTGTACGTCTGCGGCAGGAACAGCAGGTAATTTAAGCCGCCCTCTCCGCTGTCATGAGCATAGCCTGGCTGCCTCGCCCGCATTTTGGGGTGACTCTCTTATATTGGAGATCTTTGGGATGGATACCTACGTCTCATCAAGATCCCGCTTCCTGAATTGTCGAAGCAGGATCCAGATACCCCCGATAATCATGAGAAAGGGCACGACGAGCTCCAGGGCTGCTTCGGCAAAGAGCAAGCCAAGGCCAACAAGCGAGACGATCCCCGCCGGGATGAGAGCCCACCAGTTCTCACGATTGTTGGCGTAAACCGCGAAAAAGGGGAACGCAACGGCGAACATCACATACGCGGGGACAAGGAGGTCGTTAAGAACGTCTGATTCAGTCAGCAGAATCATCAAAGCTAAGGCAAGCAGCACATAGGCTGGGATCAAAGCCCACCAGTTCTCACGGTTGCGAAAGTACACGATGAGAAAGGGTAAGGCAATGGCGCCGAATATAATCGGTCCGAGCAGGGCTTCCGGCGCCAGGTTCAGCTCGACGATCACGATCATGACCCCAATCACCACCAATACGAATGCGGGAATTAGTGCCCACCAATTCGCGTTGTCAATCAAGTACACTCCCAGGAAAGGGAGGGCGATCAGGGTCATCACGAACAACCCCATGACTTGTTGAGGAAGAAGGTTGAAATCGGCAACAACGATCGTCGCAGCAATGGCCCACAAGATATATACCGACAGCAGCAGCGCCCGGTTTGATCGATCGGTGAGGTACACGATGAGAGCGAACAAACCCGCAAGGGCCAGCATGCCTGCCCAAGCCAGGGAGGATAGATCAACATAAAATTCAACCAGACTAAATATTCCGAAGAGTATAAGCAAACCGCCCCATACAACGCTCTGCTTTCTCGTAGAGGCTTCCATTTTTCTTCCCCTCCTTCATTTCTAACTGACATTGGCATGGTTCTGGTGACGGCTGTCTTAATAAACATCATACATTAATTAATCAAAGAATCGCCATTGCTTCGTCATTGAGTTGATTCTCCAGGGTAACTCGGTGCTGTGTTAATTCGAACCAAGCGATGCACATCCCTTCACTTGAAGATTGACCGTGATATAAATTCCTTCATGGTGTGATTTAATTGGAGTCATAAACCAACGGTAGGTTCTAAATCTTCTTTTACGACTTGGAGACCAGCATGTTCGAATTGAAGAATGAGATTGAGTCTTGGATAAGCGGCGGTCACGAGATCGCCCTGGCAACCGTCGTGAGAACTTGGGGTTCTTCGCCTCGCACGGTGGGAGCCAGGATGGCTGTCCGGGAGGACGGTGTATTTGTCGGTTCGGTGAGCGGCGGTTGTGTGGAAGGCGCAGTGATTGAGGCAGGGCTGGATGTATTGAAAACTGTACAACCCCGATTGCTGCACTTTGGCGTCTCCGACGAAACCGCCTGGGAAGTTGGATTGGCTTGTGGGGGTGAAATCGATGTATTTGTTCAGAGGCTCGAAGCCGCATTATTTGTGAGAACAATTGATACATTGTATTCTGAATCAACTATCGCCATCGTCACGGTTATCAAAGGACCTGATTCTCGCGTTGGTGAGCAGATTTTATTGTTAGATGACGGTTCATTCAAGTCGTCGGACGCCAAACGATTTGAACCCTCGACATTGGACGAAATCAAACGTTTGTTCAATGAGGGCATCTCTTCCGTTATGCAGGGGACGACATCGGACGCTGATCCGGTAGAGTTGTTCGTCGACGTCATCACCCCATCCCCCACGCTCATCATCATCGGAGGGGCGCATATCTCGGTAGCCCTCGCTCAAGTTGCCAAACAGATAGGTTATCGGACGGCGCTCATTGATCCACGCCAGGCATTTGCGAAAGAGGAACGCTTTGCGAATCTCGATGTCCGCATCACGGCCTGGCCTCAGGATGCCTTCAAGGAACTTTCCATCACGCCATCGACGGCCGTCGCCGTGCTTACGCATGATCCCAAGATCGATGACCCCGCGCTGCTCATCGCGCTCCGGAGTGAGGCGTTCTACATTGGGGCGCTGGGAAGCAGGAAGACGCAAGCTGCCCGCAGAACGAGGTTGATCGAAGCAGGATTAAGCGAGAGGGAGGTCGATAGACTCCGGGGACCTATTGGGCTGGACATCGGCGGATCCACCCCTGAGGAAATCGCGCTCGCGATAATGGCCGAGATCATAGCCGTACGACGCGGGAGAGGGGGCGAGACGATCGCCGTCTGATCGGGACGATTTGCGCATTGCCTGAGTGGTATGCACGTGAGATCGGTGCCTTGTTTAAAGCCCGAAGCAGTTCTTGAAGCCGACTCTTATCCTTTATATTCCCGAACCTGAGACATCCCGCGGTTGACCATGGCGTGCGCGTGAGCTTCAGCCTCGGCCATGATGCGTTCCTCATCGAGAGTCTTGAGCTCGCGATCCTGCATAAGCCAGCGACCATCCACCATGACATCAGTAACGTCACCGCCTTTGGCGGAATGCACCAGGTTGGCAATCAGGCTGTGGATAGGTCGCATGTGCGGTGCATCGAGGTTGAGGAGGATGATGTCTGCGGGCGCTCCAACTTCAATTACGCCCATATCCTCAAATCCGAGTGCGTGCGCGCTTGCTTTTGTGGCCATCCGCAGAGCCATGTCCCCAGGGATCATCTCGGGGTCCTGGCTCTGATATTTGTGGATGAGCGTAGTCTGCCGAATGGTGGCGAACATATCCATATCGGCATTCGAGGCTGGACCGTCGGTCCCCAGGCAGACATTGACGCCGGCGTCGATCCGATCTTTTAACGAAGGGAACGGCATGGCGAGTTTCATGTAGGTAATCGGGCAGTGCGGTACGTGGACATTTTTCTCGACCAGGATGCGGGTATCCTCTTCGTCGATAGCCAGACAATGTGCTGCGACGCAGCCACCCGGAGCGTCGAATACGCCCAGCTCGTTTACATGCTGTACTGGGCGCAGGCCATGACGTTCAAGCGACTGCCCCACCTGGTTCTCAGACTCGGCAAGGTGGAGATGGATGCCCTGGCCAAGCTCATGCGCATAATCCACAACCCTCTCGATGAACTCCGGAGGACAGATATAGGGAGAGTGCGGTCCTAAATAGGTGCGGATACGGCCCTCACAGGTCTCATGCGTCTCCTTGATCCATGCGACGGTGCCCTCAAGATTCTGCCCTATTTCGCTCTCTTCGCCGATGCCGAACACCGTCCAGGTAAGGGCGGCCTTCATACCGCTTTCTCGAACGACCTCCGCGACGCGATCCATATAGAAATACTTGTCGTTGAAAGCCACGGTGCCGGATCGGATCATCTCGCAGGCCGCCAGCGCTGCGCCCCAGTACACATCGTCCGGCGTGAGGGCGCTTTCGCCCACCCAGATTTTCTCGTTCAACCAGCGGTCGAAGGGAAGATCTTCAGCCCAGCCTCGCTCAAAAGTCATGGGGCTGTGACAGTGACTGTTGACCAGCCCGGGGAGGGCGGCCTTTCCGCTCCCGTCCACAAGTTCGTCCGTTTCAAGATCCGCTGGGACGGCCCCGAGGTGTGTGATACGGCCATTTTGAATGACGAGGTCTGTGTCTTGCAGGATACTTCCATCATCGTCGAGCGTGACCACCGACAAGTTGCGAATACGAATGGTCGACATGGGTTCACCTTTCAATTCGTGTTGGTTTTACGACGGACCTATTTTATTATTCCTCATGTTCAGAAATTCGTCACGGCAGGAGTGATGGTCTATCATATCCCGGTGTGATTGACGACCGCAACTGATGGAAAAGATAGCCAGTGCATCAATCGGAAGACACCATTACACTTAAGATTACGTGATTGTCCATTGTGGAGGTGAGAACCATGCCGATGACATCTCGAGATCGTGTGCTGACGACGCTCAATCATGAGGAACCAGACCGGGTCCCCATCATCATCGGTGTAAGCAACGCGACTGGGATCAAGATGGAGGTCTTCCGAAAGTATAAGGACTTGTTGGGAATCCAGGCGGAGGAGGGCTATCTCTATGATTGGCCTGAGCTGGGCACCGCAGCGCCCGATGAGGAAGCGATGCTGCGGTTACGAAGCGATGTGCGCGGGGTATTGGATGCGCATCCTGCCAAGGTGCTGGAGCGAAACCAAACCCGGGAACCGGGGAGTCCCTTCATCGAATCGTGGGGGATCGGTCAGGTTGAGATTGAACCCGGTGTGTGGTTCCCGGGCGTACACCCATTAAGGGAGGCGAAACGTATTGAAGATCTCGAGGAATATAAAGGCTGGCCGGACACTGATGACCGAAGTCGAGTCGCTCACGTTCATGCGCAAGCAGAACGCCTTGCTCGGGATGGCGAGTACGCCATCATGGCGACACCATGGCTGCTGTTTCCCCTTGAACGTGCCTTTGGGCTTCAGGGGATGGATGTTTTCATGCTCAACCTCGGCATGGATCGAGATTTTGCCAGGGCGCTGCTCCTCAAGAATGCCGAATACTGTAAGGGGCTCATGGCCCCGTTCCTCGAAGAACTCGGCGACAACGTGGACATTATCAAGATCGGGGATGACCTCGGGACGCAGACGAGCCTGCTTATCTCTCCGAAGATGTACCGCGAGATTCTCAAACCGATCCATGCCGATTACATCGCTTTCATCAAAGAGCGCACAAGAGCTAAGGTCTTCTTCCACACAGATGGGGATGTGTTTCCATTGATTGAGGACTTTGTCGAAATTGGTGTCGATATCCTCAATCCCATTCAGACCTCGGCCGGGAGCATGGCAGATCTCCCCGGGTTGAAAAAGCGCTTTGGGTCGGAGATCGTGTTCTGCGGTGCGATCGACACGCACCAGATCCTGCCACATGGGGCTCCAGAGGAAGTCCGCCAGGAGGTCCGCCGTGTGATCGAAACACTGGGACCCGGTGGTGGCTACATGGTGTCTTCGGTGCACACCATCATGAATGACGTGCCGCCGGAGAACATTGTTGCGATGGTGGAAGCAGTGGAGGAATTTGGGAACTATCCGTTGATATAAAATGCGGATTGAACAGACATGAATATGGGAAC
>CBDVCG010000145.1:0-5724 GCA_965372425.1 uncultured Anaerolineales bacterium | reverse complement strand
TCCCGGGTTCAGCAGCAGGCAGCCCCCCACCATACTCTCATGAGCAGTGTGGTCGTGCCCATAGCAGACTAGATCGTATGACCCCGAGCGCGCCAGATCGCGGGCGATCACGGGATAATGATTAACGCCGATACGCACCCCATCCAACTCCAGCTGCGCCAGTTGACCATGGATCTGTATCTCCGGAAAACTACTTGCGACCTTCGATATCAGGAATGGGTCCCCGTCGTTGTTCCCCCACACGATATGAACCGGTTTTTCCGGAAGCCCCTCCCCCAGTCTCTTCAACATAAACGGCGCACATAAATCACCACAGTGGATAATGGCGTCAGCCGAACGGAGATGAGGCATGGCATCCTCAAGCTTCCAGATGTTGTCATGGGTGTCGCTGATGATGGCGATGTTCATAGTTCACGCTCCTTTGCAGGCAGAAAGGGGGTAAGGCACCAGGGCAATAAGGCAATAAGGCACAACGGGATTTGGGAGTAGGGATACGGGATCAGGCACTAAGTCACCAAGGCACTCGGGCAATAAGGCAACAAGGCACAACGGGATTAGGGAGCAGGGATACGGGATCAGGCACTTAGACACCAAGGCACTTGGGCAATAAGGGATAAGGGTAGATGTTGATCATTCATTAAGACCATCAGTGAATCATATTTCCTTAGCTGTCTAATCTAACAGAGCTCATATTCCTGATCCCCAATCCCTTATCCCTGCGCCCCTTAGTGCCCATGTGCCCCAGTGCCTTGATGCCTTTCTGCCTTCTTGCCCTACCTCCTACCTCCCATAATTCTCGTTCAGCTCTCTCACCCGTCCTGCCAACTCATCCGTGAGTTGATCTTCCAACACACGCCACTTCCAATTGCCCTCAACCGTGCCTGGATAATTCATACGCGCCTCGGTGGGAAGCTCAAGGAAGTCCTGCAGCGGGGCGACGGTCGTCCAGGCTTGCGAAGCCCACAGCGCCCGGATCAAGTCCCAGGCGAAATGCTCACCGTCACTTGAAATATAACGCCGTGCACGGTCTTGAATCTCCTCTGATGTGCCCTCGTACCAACCTCTGGAAGTGTCGTTGTCGTGAGTGCCCGTATAGGCCACACAATTTTGAGGGTAGGCATGCGGCAGGAAGGACTCATCGTGCCCGCCCTCAAGCCCGAATTGGAATATCTTCATCCCCGGGAAGTCATACCGGTCTCTAAGCTGCTTTACACTTTCTGTGATGAAACCCAGATCCTCCGCGATGAGCGGTAAGGAGCCCAGCCCCTTATGCATCGCATCAAGGAATTCCTCACCAGGACCGCTCACCCAGCGACCAATTTCAGCGGTTAAAGAATCAGCAGGAATCTCCCAATGTGCGTCGATCCCGCGGAAGTGATCGATGCGGACGATGTCCACGAGGTTGAACATGGCCCTGAATCTATCCAGCCACCATTGATACCCATCTTCTTTCATCTCATCCCATCGGTAGAGCGGGTTCCCCCATCGCTGCCCGGTGGCTGCAAAATAGTCCGGTGGAACACCGGCAATCGCCGTCGGCATCCCCTCCTCGTCAAGTAGGAAAAGCTCAGGATGAGCCCAAACATCCGCCGAATCATGGGCGACAAATATGGGGATGTCCCCGATGACCCTCACACCATTCTCGTTCGCCAATCTGCGAACAGCGCCCCACTGCCGGTTGAATATGAACTGCCGCAATTTGTGATTGTCCACAGAATCGGACAATTCCTCACGAGCGCGGTCCAGGGCTTTAAGATTTCGCGACGCGAGACCCTTTTCCCATAAGGTCCAGGGCTTCCCGCCAAATCGTTTTTTCAGCGCCATGAAGAGAGCATAATCGTCCAACCACAGAGTTTCTTGGCTGCAGAAATGTTCATATTCGTCCCGCAGAGGATGGCTATGTATGAACGATTTCGCTGCTCGACCAAATAATTCTTCCTTCCAGGTGATGACCTCCCCGAACGCCACGTACTCCTCTGGGAAATTCGGAATTGGATCGAGCGCATCGGGCGGGAGTAATTCAACCTCGATCAAATCCTCCGGGCTGATGAGCATGTGATTTCCACCAAATGCAGAGAAGCTCTGATAGGGCGAATCTGCATATCCGGTGGGGCCAAGAGGTAAGACCTGCCATAACTTCATGCCCGCATTCGCCAACCATGACACCCATGTCCGTGCTGCGCCGCCCAGATCGCCGATGCCATAGGGGCCAGGAAGTGAAGTAGGATGGCAGAGGATGCCACTCGCACGTGTGTTAAGCATCTTTATGACTTCCTTTTTTACTCCTGATGAACGATCTCAGCATACATTTCCTCATATCTTCGTGCAGATTGACCCCATGAAAAATCCTGCTTCAAACAGCGAATCTGAAGCTGTTCCCATTCTGGATGTCGTCCATAAGTGCGAATTGCGCGCTGGATTGTCTCCGCAGCATCGGAGGGATCCATATGCTCGAATACAAAGCCCGTACCTTCAGATGAGCTCTCGGTATCCACGACCGTATCTTTCAATCCCCCCGTGGCTCGTACGATTGGGACGCTTCCATACCTCATCGCAATCATCTGGGTCAGTCCACACGGCTCGTAGCGAGAAGGGATAAGAAATAAGTCAGAACCTGCGTATATCTTCCGGGCAAGACTTTGATTGAATTCGATAAAGGCGCGGAATCGGTTCGGATATGTCGCCTCAAACTCCCGTGCACGCGCTTCAAGCTCCGGATCGCCAGTGCCGAGCAGGACAACGTGCAATCCGTCTTCGATCATTAGAGCAAAAGCATCCAGAGCGAGGTCAACACCTTTCTGCTGATCGAGACGGGTGACCATGCCGATCACGGGGGCGTCGGAACCTGTGGGCAGCTCCGCCATCCGCTGGAGAGCCTCTTTATTTTCCTTTCGACCACTCAGGTTCGTAATAGAGAACGGCTGTGCGATCTCATCGTCAGTTTCTGGATTCCACACATCCAGATTGATGCCGTTGAGAATCCCGCGTAGCTTTTCTTCCCGCCCCCGCAGGAGCGCATCCAACCCATCCCCGAAAGCTGGAGTCTGGATTTCTTGTGCATACATTGGGCTGACCGTGCTTAGATTATCTGCAGCGACGAGGGCATTTGGAAGGGGTAACTGTTGAAATTCTTCTTGTAAGGCTGGCTCTCCTACCATATCCAATCCATATGCCCCCCAGGAATCCTCGGCCTCCCCACCCATGTAGCCGATATTGTGGATGGTAAATACCGATCTCGAGGAGCGCCAGAACGGGTCCGAGCGGTTTGCTTTCAACCAGACGACTGCGGCTGCTGTATGCCAGTCATTTGCATGGATGATATCGGGAGCCCAATCGAGGGCTACACATGCCTGGAGCGCAGCAATCGAGAAGAAGGTGAACTTGGTAGTATCAGCCTCTGCGGTTCCATAAATTACCTCATCAGCTTCTATGGGTTCACCCCCAATGAGGATCACACGTACGCCGCACAATCTTAGTTCAAGGATAACTGCCGGTATCCTTCCCTGAAGAGTTTCAACCTCGAAATCGATACGACGGTCGATATCCAAAAGGCTCTCAGGGATGCTGGGATAGTGCGGAAGCGCCAGACGCACATCCAGGCCGCGTTGAGATAAGGCGCGCGGCAGTTCACCGGCGACATCACCAAGACCACCGACCTTCACCAGGGGGGTCGCCTCTGCTGAAAGGTACAGGACCTTCATGCTTCGTACCAACGAAAATCAATTCCGGGGAACACCTTGTCCGCCTCCCAGGTTTCATCAAGCAAATCTCTCCCCACAGCGGCATTTCCACGATTTTCTAATAGACGCTCAAATCGATCAACGTGCTGTTTAAAACGGTCGATTGCGTATTCCCTCGCCTGCCCTGTTGTGACAAGAAATGGCCAGTCGGAGGCTTGCAGCAGGAGGAGCTCGCGGGCAGCCTGGTTGAGAAGCTCAGTTTCGAGGGGTGAAGGCTCACGCTGATCCTCAACAGCTCGGAGCATCCGAGCCTCACATTCATGAATGATGAGCCACATCCAACGTGTGTCCTCGTTATCCCAGACCGAATTATCCCCTCCCGCTCCCCAGGATCCCGCCGGAAGTTCGATCGCAGTTTCAGGGGGATATTCTTCAATGTACTTCGTGGATGTGGTTAACGCTACGACCTCAGATCCTGCCAGTCGACGGATGACGGCTTCCAGCCATGCTACTCCCTCAAACCACCAATGCCCGAACAGCTCCGTATCGTAATTCGCAGAAATAATTCCAAATACACCTTCTTGATTATTGAACCTCGTGATTTCCTCTTCGACGAGTTGGACAAAATGGTCCACATGCTGCTCGACCTTCTGAGCTGCCATGTTGCGATCGTAGACTTCCTTCGCATCAAGCCCGGCGTCATCGGAGGTCACACGCCAATACTGCAATCCGGAATTCCCATCCTTCTTGTGGAACTCGCGGTAATCGAAATCTCCGGGATAGCCCGATTCAGCACTCCAAACCTGCATGCTGGTTCTTCGATCTCTTCCTATGACGCATACACGGGAATCCGCAACATGATAAGGAAGGAAGGTCGTCACCCTCCGTCTGGAACCGAAACGAGACATGAGTGAGATGATGTGTTTCCTCATCAACCCAAGGAGTCCACCATCATCAGCCGCGGATCGGGTTGGATGAGCGGTTTCAATCATCGCTGCTTCTGAAAAAAAGAGCGACAAGTTGTTTCGTTCTAAAAATGTTTCCAGCCCCATACGCTCACGACCGTCTTCGGCGAGAAAGGCGGGGCGATACGCGCACTCGGGCAGCCAGATTGCCTTTGGAGAGCGACCAAAGTGACGCATATAGCTCTCAATTCCGGTCTTGAGTTGGAGCTGGATCGACTCATCACGATCGAGCAGCGGGAGATATCCATGTGTGGCAGCACATGTGATGATCTCGATTAACCCGGCTTCTTGAAGAGCGCCAAACGCACCGACAAGATTCTTCCCGTAATCTTCGACAAACGAAGACCGCACGGATCTGTACATGTCGCGATACCCTGAGGCCAGCTTTGCAAAATGGGATCTCTCTTCCGCCAGGCATTTCTCTTCCGTAAGGCAATTCTCTTCTGCCAGGAATCGCGCCTCGTCCTGTTCGGCAGCGAGGATCCGTCCATCGACATACGCCATAAAGTTCGTCTGGACGTCCTCATCCGCCAACTGCTCGAGAAGAATTGGGGTCAAATTAATCGTGAGCTTATAAGGGACCTGTTCTTTTTGAAGC
The DNA here is from genome assembly GCA_965372425.1 of uncultured Anaerolineales bacterium. Classification (GTDB taxonomy): domain Bacteria; phylum Chloroflexota; class Anaerolineae; order Anaerolineales; family E44-bin32; genus E44-bin32. Next base: position 481 of record CBDVCG010000145.1, on the reverse strand, counting down.
CGATGGAGGGCATCGAGCAGCGGGATATAGGTTTCTGCCATGGCCTCGTGGATCCACTCCTCCCCATGCGGCCATCGACCCGCCTTTCTTGCGTACGGCATGTGGGTGTGAAGCACAAAGGTGAATGCCCCGAGTGCGGCCATGAATCTCTCCAAATTCATCTATTCAAGATAAGTGTGCCAATTTTAGCAGATTGGATCGCTAATGAACTTGCCAGTCATTCCCGTAGATGAGATTGATTCGAGTATCCCGCTCTGACGATGGATACCACGAGAGAGGTTGGTAGAAGTGAAGATGCCCGCAGATCACTACGGGGCACCTTCCAAGGAAAAAGCCTTAATGGAGGTTTCCACACCCATCTCCCACTTGTCATTCAGCCTTACAAGTAGATGGATTCCTGTTTTCGGGATCAAGGAATTTGCTCATCCCCATCAGCAAGCAACAGGTTAGTCTGGTTTTTTCCCATAAGGAGCGGCGATGT
>CBDVCG010000144.1:0-5725 GCA_965372425.1 uncultured Anaerolineales bacterium | reverse complement strand
GGTAAGCGCCGACCCAATAAGCTGGGCGACGCCGAACCCCATTTTTCTTTAAGTACAGCTTTTTAATGCTGCAGGTTTATCCCTGACTCTCGAAGTTGAGACCCGGGCGCAGCTTGTCGGGCATGAACTCGTGCAGCCCGAAACCCATCACACCTAGATAAGCGCGACCTTCTTCTTCCGGATGTTCGCCAAGCGTGATTTTTAGCTCTTGTTCCTCGCCATCTCGGAATACGCTTAATGTAATCCCATCTCCTATTTCGTGGGAGCGTATGATGCCCGCGAATTGTTTAAAATCCCCAATTTCAGTTTCGTCTACGGCGAGAATGATATCGGCAAGTAGTAGGCCGCTTTCCTCAGCCGGACTTCCTTCCACGACGTGCATGACTACGAGACCAGGACCACCCATCAATTCGAAATCGAACTCAGGGTGGTTGAAGGGCATGCCTTCCTCCATTCCGAAATCCCGGTTGCGCCGGAATCCTTCACCGGAAAAACCGCGCCCCATGAATCGTGCATGGAACGGGCCCCCTACCACGCCTAAAAATGCCAGATCCCCATCTTCTGGGTGCTCTCCAAGGGTCGCCTCGAGCGTGCTTTCTTCACCATCGTGGATGATTTGGATCTCGATTTGATCACCTACCTCGTACCCGCGGATGATCTCGGCAAGTGGATGTTCGATGTTGATCTCCTCGCCGTCTACGCTCATGATGACATCACCCTCTGCCAAACCAGCCTCCTCGGCGGGGCTGCCCTCTACCACATCCAAGACCACCATGCCGGTCTGAAATCCCTCATCGACCATGATTTGCACGGCCTCATCCCCGGTGATGGTCATCGTGGGTGCGAGGATCGTTTTCGCAGCGACGACGCCCAACAGCACACCGACGATGAGCGTGGCCACAAATCCTACCCCGATGAGCGCTTTAGTTTTATTTGACATTTTGCACCTCCAATTTCCCGGTCCAGACGGGTACCTGTCGAATGATGAGAATTCGGGATACCATCTCGAGGGTCAAAGATTCGAGCAATTATTTTTTCGGTGATCATTCAACCGGATGGTAATCGAGTCATATTAGAGGGGGGTTAGTGTCCCCATCCTTTCCGCGCTTCCGGAATCTCGGGAGATGGCCAGTTGGATATGGATCTGGGCAAGGCGAGTTTCTGGTCTGCGTCGATTTCCCTCATGATTCGTAGCTAGCCCTCATCGGAGAACCCTGGTATCGCTTGAACCCACCTGCATCCGGATGTACGATGGAGGTACGGCAAAAATTACGACCGGGTTGAACGAAGGTTGATGTGTGAAGAATTCGGCATGGATATGAAGAAAGGAAATTGATCATGCGACTGGTGGATCTCTGGAGCTCGAGTACAAAGCCAACCATATCCTTTGAATTATTCCCTCCCAAGACCGAAAAAGCGGCCGGGAATCTGGAAAGCGTTGTCGATACCCTCGTCGGGGAGCAACCGGATTTTGTATCGGTCACGTTTGGAGCGGGGGGCTCGACGCGCGAAGGCTCCCGGCAGCTCATCCGACAACTCAAAGAGGATAAAGGATTGAGTGTGGTTCCATATTTTGCCTGTTATGGGCTTGGTCCGGATGAGATTACGGCTGTTCTTGATGATTATCAGGCTTTGGGCGTGGAGACGATCCTTGCAGTGCGAGGGGACAAGCCCCATGATGAAGCTTTTGAACCCCACCCAGATAGCTTGACGTACGCTTTGGATTTAGTGGCGTTCATTCGCGATCGCTACGATTTCTGCGTCGGCGTGGCCGGCTATCCTGAGGGGCACATCGATGCCCTCAGCGAGGCGAAGGATCTCGAAGTCCTTAAGCGGAAGGTCGACACGGGCGCCGAGTACATCATCACAAACTATTTCTACGACAACGTGTACTTCTTCGATTTCGCGGAGCGATGCAATCACGCTGGTATCGACGTGCCGATACTTCCAGGGGTCATGCCCATTTACAGTGTGAAGATGATGGAGATGTTGGCGGGAATGTGCGGCGCCACCATCACGCATAAGTTGCGTGCAGGCATCGATGCACTCGATGAAGGTGATCGAGATGCCTTGCTCGAATTTGGGATCGAGTATGCCACCCGGAAGTGCGAGGAACTCCTTGGGTCGGGCGTGTGTGGGCTTCACTTCTACACCATGGACAGGAGCAAGTCCACTGTAGGGATCTTGAAGCGCTTACGCGGGGGTGGATTTCTCTAGATCAGCCCATTTTCAAAACGTGTTTTCATGCACTTACGACTCGGACTTCGATCGTGCTGCGCCCTCAAAGACAGGGTGTTAAGTGGGATATTCACTCATACTAATTACGGACGAAGCACCTTGGTTGATTCCCCGCCTGTGCAGATCCCCGAAATACCTTTCTATCAAGAACGATAGGCTGCTCCGGATCTAGCGCTACTCGAGAGCGATTATTATTTCAGAGTAGTCAGGTTGTTGGTTGAAATATGGGAATCTATTGGAGGTACGCATCAGGGATCGTGCGGACATGCCAGAAAGCGAAATCGTCGAATGTTGCGGTCAGGTCGTATGTTTGGGAAGCACGAACGTACAACGCGAAGTTGCCGAATGATCTGTTGTAATCGGGGTGAGCTACGGTGCCCACGAGTTGATCGTTGATAAATACTACAAAGTTACCTTGAAAGGCCATAAGACCGAGTCGATTTGTGGCGCCGAGACCGGTGTTGATCATCTCAGAGTGAGACCATTCTGCCAGGTCCCTGGGGCTCTTCGATTCATGATGGAGGCGTAAGCGCCAAAAGCCATCACAGGAAATTTCCAAACCGTAGCCTCCCATCGCGGATTCCTCATCAACTCGGACCGCCATGCCCACAGAATCTCTACCGATGCAATCACCATTTGTCACGCTTACCTCGGCATATACGTTGCCTGACTGCCGGCCAAGCCAGGACCACCAGGTGAAGGTCTCTTCGGGAACGTAATCGGTGCCGATGAGATGTCCGTCTTCGATGCGGTATGCGGCGCTGTCCTCTATGTCGTACAGATACCAGTCGGAGGAAGTCATAAAAGTATTGAAATAATCTGGGCTGCTGAGGTCAAGCCCCGAACGGACATCTTCTTCCGGGAATGCGGGTGGGGTAGGCGCCCCTGGAGCGAGACCCTCACGCACAGCGGGAGGTCTTTCAGTTGGCGCGGTGGTCGACACGGGAGTCGGCGTTGATGATAGCTCGGGGAGTACGCCTGAGTCCCAAATCTTGCCGATGCTGATAAAGGCCAACCCGCCGAGGAGGAGCAATCCCAGGCCGGCATAGAGAATACGGAAGGGAACTCTGGACTTAGGCTTTGTCAGAGTTGTGTCAGCATCTGCACGAATGGCGGACTTAAGATCCTCGACCAATTCTCCCGCTGTTCCTGGTCGTTCATCGGGATCTTTCGCCAGAGCACGTTCCATTACTCTTGATAACTCAGGTCCGGCATTGGGCAGAGGGGGGGTCGGGCTGTGAACCTGCTGATACATGATCGAGGCTGGTGTGGACTCGGAGGATCCAAAGGGCAATTTCCCGGCGAGCGTCTCGTAGGTCATCGCCCCCAGCGCATAGATATCCGACCGTTCATCCACGGCGCCGCCCTCAACTTGCTCCGGGCTCATATACGCGGGGGTGCCCATGATGGTTCCTGGTGCGGTGTGGTCGGAACCGAAGCTTATTCTGGCAAGACCAAAATCTGTCAGCACAGGCTCGAAATCAGGCGGCAGTGGCTGTCCGGGGAGGACGGTTGAAGAGCCATTACAAACCATGACATTGGAGGGTTTAATATCTCGATGTAGAACCCCTTCACTGTGGGCGTAATCCAGCGCCTTGGCTAATTTTTCGGTCAAACGCACGACTTCTCTTCTGTACATCAGTTGGTCACGCTCCCGGAGATTGAGCAGATGTGTTTCGAGCGAAATACCTTCCAGGAGTTCCATTACCATATACGGGCGGCCGTCGAAAACGTCGAAGTCGAAAACCTGCACGATGTTGGGATGGCGTAATGCCGCGATGGCTTGTGCCTCTGTGTGGAACCTGATGATAAGGCGGGGATCCTCGGAAAGATGCGCGTAGAGGATTTTCACCACACAGGCGCGGTTCAGGGTCGTGTGGCGTCCGGAATAGACCTCCGCCATGCCACCACGGGCGATGCGTTTTTCAATAAGGACTTTTGACAAGGTTTGACCAACCCAGTCCGTCAAGGCAAACCTCTCCTATCTAGAGAACTCGATACAACAAGCATAAGGCATACGACACGTAAACATAGTTTACGATTGCCTTTCAGTCTGCCAAATGCTTAGGGTGTTCTTATCGGGGAAAACCTCTTGATTGAGGAACATACGGATGAAGATGAGGATGGGGCATTAGCCCGTTTCGCCGTTGCAATTACGGATCGGGGAACCATTTTATTAGAAGGAACCAACGAAATCACCGGCAACTTAAAAAGCAACGTATTCAGGATCATTGGGTGAAGGCGTCACTCTCCATTCCTGTTCCTCTGTATCGAAGTCAGCGATGTCATCGATGTGAAGTTTGATGAATTTCCCCTTACCTTCCACGGCGACAGTTCCGTCCTTCAGGAGAATCTCACCGGAGCCTTCGAAATAACGGTTGGCGATATGGTCAATTCGTCCGATCACGCGAATTTCTTCATCGAGCGGCACCGGCTTTCGGTAGCGGGTGCTGAAGTTGATGGTCACACCCCATAGATCCTGCTCTTTCGTCAAGATGGCCCGACCGATCGTCTCATCCAGGATCGCCGTCGCAATCCCGCCGTGCATACGTCCGGGATAGCTCTGGTGCTCTTCGGAAGGCCGGAAGATTGCCAGCAGTTCTTCGTTCTCCAACTCATAGAATGAAGCCTTCAAGCCAAACTGGTTTTTCAACCCGCAGACGAGGCACATTTTAGAATTCTCTTGCTTTGCAGTCACGCGATGGCGCATTGTTGGATTCTCCTGACGATTGCGCTGAGGCTGGATTATTGAACAATCAGATGCCTATTAATATCAAGGAATGGTGATAAAGGGAAGAAAGTTGACCAATTTAGGGTCAACGTTCTTCCCTTACCCCAGGGACCAGATCCCCGGGATGAGGTATCGGCAACTGTAAACCGGCAATACGATAATGAGCAGAATGGACTTACGAACTGACGGCTACTTCCAGCGAGTAGATCGGGGGCAGAAAATCCGCCAGAAGGTCCCACGTATCGCCTGCGTTTCGAGTATGGAAGATCTGCCCGGTGCTTGTGCCAACGTACACGCCGGCGTCCTCCAACTCGTCGACGGCCATCGCCTCACGGAGTACGACGAGGTGGGCGCGATCAGGTAAACCCTTCGTCAGTCGTTCCCAACTGTCACCTCGATTACGGCTGCGCCACACCGCATAGTGTCCATCGACGGACACGCGGTACGCGTCGCTCTCCTCGGGCACGATGAAGATGGTATCCGGTTCATGTGGGAGCACACCGATGGGGAAGCCAAATCGGCTGGGCAGCTTACCTTCGCCGATGTCGATCCAGTCCTCACCACCGTTCTCGCTGCGGTACATACCGCAGTGGTTTTGTTGATAAAGGATTTCGGGATTTGAGGGATGCATGACGACTTTATGAACGCATTGTCCGAACTCCGGGGTCTTGTTGGGCAAAAAGTCGGCGCGGACGTGTTTATTGCGCGGCGAACAGGTGATTACACCGTCGTCTGTGAAGAAAAGACCACCTCTGG
>CBDVCG010000143.1:0-5783 GCA_965372425.1 uncultured Anaerolineales bacterium | reverse complement strand
CGATGAAGGTGTTGGTTTCGATCTGCATGATTGTGGTTGTGCCTACAAGGATTCGGAGCAAGATCGGCTTGGTAAACTCTCCCTCCAGTGGAGTCGAGAGCATACTTCGGATGAGAACAAGAGATACCTTCAATCATTGCCGATGAAAATTCGATTGGAGGAACATCATCACAATCTTCTCCTCCTCCATGGAAGCCCTCGAAAAATCAATGAGTACCTTTACGAAGATCGTCCTCAAGCTACATTCGAACGGATAGCCAAGGTTGCCGGGACCGATGTGCTCCTGTTTGGACACACCCATTTGCCATATCAAAAATTCGTGAAAAAAACGCTCTTTGTCAACACCGGCTCGGTTGGAAAACCGAAGGACGGGGATCCGCGGGCCGGCTACATCACTCTGGCATTGAACGGGGATATTGAGGTTGCGTTCCACCGGGTCGACTATGACGCAAAGGCCGCTGCCGATGCGGTTAGGGATTCGGGTTTGCCCCCCTTCTTCGCTTCGTTGTTAGAGTCAGGGGGATTGGAATCCCCTCGAACATAGGCCAGCCGGCTTTCCCTCCGATGATAAAACCCAACTTGGCGCGAAATATGTATGTGGTGATTTAGCTGACGTACAATCCGCCTGCGCCTCGCCGCTCCTCGACCCCGATCTCCACATTTGATTCTCTCAACTCGACCCATCTACAATAGCGTGTTTAGGAAGCAGGATGATGAACGAGGTTCCTTCTCCTACCACGCTCTCGACGAGAATCTTTCCACCATGCTGCTCTATAATTGACTTCGCGATAGCCAGGCCGAGACCGGAGCCACCATCGTCCCGGTAGCGTGATTTTTCAATACGATAGAATCGATCGAACACCCGAGCGATTTCATCTTCCGGGATTCCCGAGCCGTTGTCTGTCACGATAATTTCCATGTCCCCTCCCTGGGATTGGGCTGACAGCGTGATCTTGCCGCCCTCAGGTGTGTAGCGGATGGCATTGTTGAGCAGATTTCCCAGCACCATGCTTATTCGATCGGGGTCGACGTAAATCTTCGCCAGGTCAGGTTCGTACGCTGTGGAAAGTTTAATATCGCATCGGGCAGCAGCATGTTGGTGTGATTTGACAACTTGTTCGAGGAGCGGTTGGACATCGAGTGGGGATTTATCCAGGTGAAGTTCCCCTGCATCCGCGCGTGACAACAACCGTAAATCCTCAACCATGCGTTCGAGACGTCCAGCTTCATCGCGGATAATATCAAAAGTCTCGTTAGAGGGGGGCAACACGCCCTCGTCGATGGCGTCGGTATGTCCAATGATGATGCTGATCGGCGTACGGAGCTCATGGGCGATATCTGCCGTCATCTGACGGCGAAGCTGCTGAGCATGGGAAAGTTCTGCGCTCATCACGTTGAAGGAATTGGCCAGTTCGCCGAGTTCGTCCTTCGATCTCACCGGAACCTGCTGATCGAGATCACCTGCCGCAACAGCTTTTGTCGCTGTTGTCAGTTCGCGGAGAGGTCGGGTGAGTGTCCGGGCAAGGACTGCGCCCAGTAATAGTGCGAGCAAGCTGGCTCCGAGGGCGCTTAGAAGAAGCGTCGTTGTGATTTGATTGAGAAAAGCGCTATCTGCAAGACCCCGTCGGAAAGCGCCGCTCTCCACCAGCAGCCAACCAACGACCTCGCCATTCACTTCAACGGGAATGGCGTCCTCCAATACCGCGTCAGACACACGTTCCTCGGGCGAAAGACCTTTACCAGCGATGACGACTACGTTGTGGCGATCCACAAGTGTATAAGGGGCTCTCTCCCTGGGACCGGATTGAGGTGAAAATTGGAATTGCACGAGCTGCGGAAATACACCCTGGAGTTCATCCCAATCACCATTGGCATCATAATATTCCTCGAGATTGGAGATAAGACCTTCTCGTCCCCGATCGAAGAGGAAGCTGTCGAAATGGTTGAATGTCGACCAACGAGTGACCAGGACTACGAGGACGATGCCCGCAAGACCCACAAAAAGAAAAGACAGAACAAGTTTCAGGCTCAAGGAACGCATCAGGTTCTATCCCTCCTGAGCCTGTAACCTACGCCGTACACCGTTTCGATGTAATAAGGCGAAGGGGGATCGGGTTCGATTTTAGCCCGTATGTTCTTGATGTGCACATCGATGGTGCGTTCATAACCCTCATAGGCAGTGCCTTGAATGCGATCGAGCAGATCCAGCCGGGAGAAAGTTTTACCTGGTGCAGATGTAAGTGCGGCGAGTAAATCAAATTCTGAAGGCGTAAGATCAATATATCGGTCGTTAACTTGAACGGTGTGACGCTCGCGATCCAGGGTGATGTCACCCGCTCGCAAGACATCAGCGACGGGTTCTGATTGACCTGTCCGACGGAGGACCGATCGAACTCGGGCGGTAAGCTCCCTCGGCCGGAACGGCTTGGTCACATAATCATCTGCCCCGAGCTCAAGCCCGATCACTTTGTCGTCTTCTTCCACTCTTGCCGTGAGTAGGATGATGGGCGTGTTCCGCTCTTTGCGATGGAGCCTCATAAAGTCATAACCATCCATTTCAGGCATCATGATGTCGAGGATGATGAGATCAGGCTTTGCATCTCGGGCGATGAAAAGTGCCTCTCTGCCATTCGCGGCAGTGACCACACGGAATCCATCCTGGGATAGATAGGCCTCCAGAAGAGAGACCAGCCGTTTTTCGTCATCAACGACCAAAATGGTATGGCTCATAAGTTCCTCAATGCTCCTCCACCTTCACGATTCTTCATCCGGGATGATGTGCATGCTGATTTGATCATACCAACGAATGGTAAAGAAATTGTGAAGATGATGTGAGGATGGTGCGAAGGGGAAAATTACAAGGAAAATATTGAGGGGAATGAGATGATGGGTAGAAGGGATTGGGGAAAAGGGATCAGGGTTTAGATTGCAAGAGATTGGAATTCTTGCATTCCAGATCCCTAGTCCCTGGTCCCAAATTCCAATTCCGTTACGAAACAGGAACTGCTACGAAATCAAGTGTAATTATGACTTCCTCGGAGACGTCGGCCACCTGGGAGACTGAGGGGATCGTCAGTCCGTAATCCCCACGCATAATAGTCGCAGTTGCGCTTGCTTCGAGGCGTGAATCGGATACGGGGGTGGCAGTAACATCGAAGACGACCTCATTTTTGACGTCGCGGACGGTCAGATCCCCGATGATCTGGAACGATATTGTCTCGCCCAGGACCGGTGATTCGGGGAACCCGACGATCTCAGTGGGCGTAAACGTGATGAACTCGTAAGTCCCAGTTTTAAGGATCGCATTTGCGATGGCACGGTTGCGAAAACTGTTATCCGTCGATAGTGTCCGGGCATTCACCTGGATCGTGCCGACCTGGATAGCAGAGGGGTCGTCGATATTGATAAGGATCTCCCCCGCAACCTGGTTCGTCGTCCCAACGACGTGTTTCGGTGAGCCATTTAAAATCTCGTCAAGCTCGAAACGAGCTTCGGATTCGTCCTGCACAATCTGAAGTGTGACCGTACCGGCTGCAGGTGGTGACGACGCGTCTGACTCCTGCGATTCCTCACCAGCTTCGGTTTCGGAAACATCAGCTTGTGGTGCAACCGGTATGGCTTCTATGGGTGCACTCGCCTCTTCAGGCGCGTTAAGTGCCGCGCATGAAACCAATACCGCGCCGAGTAGGCCGATGCTGAGGAAAATACCGAACGTTCTTCTGATCATTGATCACACTCCCTGTCGATTTCTGTTTTATAAAACAAAAACTACACTAATATTGTCCTAATTCAATTTAAGCATTATATCGTTCAAAGATGGTTTATGGGGACCATCTTCTGACGCGTAACCGCCTGCACATCAAACGTCGTGCAGGCGGTTTGATCCTTGAAATTGGATGGAGATTATATAGCCTCTAGAAGCTCGATGAGCGCCTCGACGAAGATGATCGTAAACCGGTTCTGGCTTCCGCCGAATTCCTCTCGCCGCGCTTCAATTGTGGCAATCTGCTCCTGAGTCAAATCCTGCCCCAAATCGCCACTGCGGCCGCCACCCCCTGGACCTCCACCTGCCCCACCGCCCAGACCCCCTCCCGGGCCGAGGAATTCCCCGGGGCTGACCCCATCAGGGACGTTGGTGCCAGGCTGGAACCCTTCGGCCTCTAGACCCAACTCATCCATCATGCCGAACATGTTCTCTCGGGATAAATTCATGTCGGCGATCGCTTGAAGTTGATCTTCAGTCATGGTTTTTTCGATCTGTCGCAGCACGGCGTCGATTTCCACACTGGATGAGGTTTCACTCTCAACCAGACTCCGATATGCTTTCCATAAAGGGAGCAGATCGGCTGCCTGAGTGGAATCTGCGGCGAGGGGGGATTCCTCCAGCATCAAAGTCCCGATGGGAATCAGCGCGGCAGGCGGGAGGTCCGCAAAGTCACGTTCAGAAGACGCCACGCCCTCCGCTGCTTTCTGCGCACTTTCTGAGGAGATTGAAATGCTCTCCTCGATCTCACTGCTCGCCCCCCCGCAGGCAGCCAGGCTGAGTGTCAAAATCCCTAATACCAATACCAGGTACCATCTCTTTTGCTTCATAACAAAACTCCTTTTCTAACGATTCACGTAATGGTTTGTGATAATGTATTTGTGCGCCGCTGCTACTCGTACCGAAGGGCTTCGATGGGATCTAGTTGCGCGGCTTTGTTAGCTGGATAATAGCCAAAGAAAGCTCCAATTACCGCGGCAGAGGTGAACGCTAGCAGGATGGATCCGGGGACAATCACGGTGCGCATATCGCTGGCTGCACCGAACGCCCAAGAACCTCCCACACCCACGACCACACCGATGACACCACCGATCAAGCTTAGAAGCAGCGCTTCTGTGAGGAACTGCCAACGGATGTCGTTAGGTGCGGCGCCGACGGATTGCCTTACGCCAATCTCGCGGGTGCGCTCGGTCACGCTGACGAGCATGATGTTCATGATGCCAATGCCCCCCACGACGAGCGACACGCCGGCAACCCAACCGAGCAGATTTCGGAATGCCGCCGTCGTCGCCTCTTGGGTCTCGATAATATCTTGCTGTGTCGTGACGGTGAAATCGGGCTCCTCCAGAGATACATCATGGAGCTTAGCAAGCAAGAGCTGTATCTGGAGGATTACATCATCCATCAATTCGGGGTCTTCGAGTTCGACGGTGATCATGAAGACTCGATCTCCGATGATGCGGGCAAATCGTTCCGGTGTGAACTTTTGAAAAACCACCGTGATCGGCATATACAACCGGGAATCAAAATCTTCGTTCCCGACCAATCCCCGCTCGTCAAACACACCGATCACAGTGAGCTTGGTTGTGTTAACGGTCACGGTTTCACCGATGGGATTGGCCTCTCCGAATAACTCTTCCGCAAGGCTCGAACCCAATATGGCGATCTTTTGTTTCCGATCGACTTCCTCCTGGGTGAAATAGCGACCTTCAGCGATCTCCATGTCGCGAACAGAAGGAAAGTCACCTGTCGTTCCCAGGACTGATACGCCCTCCAGTGTCACATCTCCTTCTTTTACGGTTTCTGATGTGCCCTGCTCCACGACGACGGCTTTCACACCGCTTACATCGTCTGCGATTGAGAAGACGTCGTCATAGACAAGGCCACCACTCGGATTTTGCCCGGGACCACCTCGCGAGAAGGACGATCGTACATATACTAGATTGGATCCTAGTCCCGTGATTTGCTCTTCGATCGCGGCTTCTGTACCCGCGCTGATTGAAATCATGACAATCACCGC
>CBDVCG010000142.1:0-5797 GCA_965372425.1 uncultured Anaerolineales bacterium | reverse complement strand
TTACATCCACCGTCAGGTGCTGCGCTTCTCCCAGACGCATGACAGCGCCATCTCCGTAACGTTTTAAGATCTCATTGATGGCTTTCTCGAGCACGATCTCACGCTCATTGGATTTTCCATTATCACTCTTCGAGTTTGCCATGGCATTCCACCTCCACTCTCGATTGAACTCGTAATCTCAAGCAAGTATAGCACATCTGTTCGATAGGTCAAGTGTTCTAGTTTTTCGTGCGTACCAAGGATTTCACAAGAATATCAAATGACAAGACCACCGCGAGATAGCCCTCCTTCCCCTTGCTCATCAAGCAAAGCAAGTAACACGACATATTCCCTCCAGATTACGAATGTGACACATGTCACAATATCATTGTGACAAATTTCACTGAAGCATTTATCTCACAATGGCTAAACTTACCTCGCACAATATGTGAATATCCGAATATTCCATAGGATATGAGATACCATGAAGAGCACACTAGAAGACGAAGTTTATCAACTGCATTCTCAACTCTGCGCAGCTTTGGCGGACCCTAAAAGGCTCCTCATCCTTTACGCGCTGAGTGAGAGTCCGATGAATGTATCCGAGCTGGCGGAGAAACTGGATCTCCCCCAACCCACGGCATCCCGGCATTTAAAAATGCTGCGGGAGCGGGGATTGGTATCGCCCGAAAGAGAAGGAACCTCCATCTTCTACTCCATCACGGATGAGCGCGTCATTCAAGCGCTCGATATGCTCCGAGCCGTGCTCGCCGATCAACTGAAGAGCCAGGCGGAGCTCGCTAAATCGGTCGGTCAGAAGCGTGCGCCCTAAACCTAATTTTCAGGAGAACACCATATGAAAACATTCCTAATACTCGGCGGTGGAACAGGCGGTACGATGGTCGCGAACAAGATGAACGAAAGCCTGGATCCCACCGAATGGAAGATCATCGTTGTGGACGAGAATGAGGATCACTACTACCAACCCGGATTCCTCTTCATCCCCTTCGGCATCTACAGCCCCTCGGATGTCGTCAAACCTAAGCGTGATTTCTATCCACAAAATGTGGAGTTCATACACTCAAAAATCGAGCTCATCGAACCCGATAAGAATCGCGTGAAGCTCGAAGGCAGAAAGCGAAGTATCAGTTACGACTATCTCGTGGTTGCCACAGGTTCCCGCATCGTTCCCGAGGAAACAGAAGGTCTCTTGGACAACGGATGGCACGATGACGTATACAACTTCTACACCCTCGAGGGCGCCACAGCTTTGAGCCGCTACCTGAAGTTCTGGAAGGGCGGACGGATGGTGCTCAACATCGCCGAGATGCCTATCAAGTGCCCCGTAGCCCCTCTCGAATTCATGTTCCTCGCAGATTGGTTCTTCCACGAAAGAGAGATAAGGGATGATGTTGAACTCGTCATGTCTACGCCGCTTCCAGGCGCCTTTACAAAGCCGCGTGCATCGAAGGTCCTGGGCGGCATGCTCGAGGAGAAGAATATCCTTGTGGAACCCGAATTCAACATCATGGAAGTTGACCACGACAAGAAGGTCATCCGGTCCTATGACGAGAAGGAAGTGAACTACGATTTGTTCATCACTATCCCGGTCCACATGGGCGCCGAAGTCATTGAGCGATCAGATATGGGCGATGAACTGGCCTTTGTTCCTACGGATCCACACACCCTCCAATCCAAGAAGTGGGAGAATGTTTGGGTCATCGGTGATGCCGGAAACCTACCCACATCCAAAGCGGGATCGGTCGCACACTTTATGCTCGACGTGCTCATCGAGAATATCCTGCGGCACATGGAGGGTCTTGAGCCCTTGCCGAAATTCGATGGCCATGCCAACTGCTTTATCGAATCCGGCTTTGAAAAGGGCATCCTCATCGATTTCAACTATGAGGTGGAGCCGCTGCCAGGCAAGTACCCCCTCCCGGGTTTCGGCCCATTTTCACTGCTGAAAGAATCGGCCGCCAATCACTGGGGGAAGATGGGTTTCCGCTGGGTGTACTGGAACATGATGCTCAAAGGCGGGGAGATGCCCTTTGAGTCACAGATGAGCATGGCTGGAAAGTGGAACTGAGAGGCGCATCATGACAGAAGTCGTAACAACGTATGATTTGGAACTTCTCCACCAGAAGATTGATTACCTCACTGAGCAGCTTGACGAGCAGCGAAAGCGTCAACGCGAATTTGACGAGCTTAAGCACGACATGATCCCGATCGCTAATCACATGATGAAGTTAACCATCGACGAACTTGCCGATATCGGATCAGATTTCCAGGCTGAAGACTTCATCTTCCTGGTGAAGCGCTTGCTCAGAAATACGCATAGTTTTATTCGATTGATGGACTACCTCGAAGCAGGAATCGGTTTTTCGGAGGAAGTCAGCCTGCTCGGCACACAAATCTTCAACAATTTGGTAGAAACACTGGATCGCCTGGAGCATCAAGGCTATTTCGCTTTCTTGAATGAAGGATGGAATATTGTTGAGCGCATCGTGACTGAGTTCAGCGAAGAGGACGTCAAAGCGCTTGGCGACAACATCGTCACCATTCTCGGCACGGTCCGCACGATGACACAGCCGGAGATACTTAACCTGGCCAACAATGCCATCAACGCCATCGAAGCCACACCCGTTGAGGAGCAGAATATCTCCACGCTCGCCCTGCTTCGTGAACTATCTGACCCACAAGTACGGCGCGGCATGGCACGATTGCTCAACATCGTAAAAGCTCTTGCTGATGAGCCGGATGCGAATAACGGCAAGGAGCGTGATCAGTAATCCTACGCTCACCAGATTTGTGCAAGCAAGCACAGGGATGAACACAGCGGGGACAAGACATTAATAAGACATCTTCCGAGCTTGCGTAACTCGGAAAACAAATAACAAACAGGAGGATCAAGATGACCACGCAAACCTATGCGGCACAGACCGTTCAAGTTAACGAAGAAGGTTTCTTGACGGATCCAAAAGAATGGTCAAAGGACATCGCGGTGGAGATCGCGAAAGAGGAAGGCATCGATAATCTATCTGAGGACCACTGGAAGATCATCGATTTCTGCCGTGAGAAAGCTACGGAAACCGGAGCTGCGCCGACCCTACGGCAAATAACAAAAGGTACGGGCATTTCCACCAAGGAATTGTTTGCCCTTTATCCGAAAGGACCTGCAAAAAAGGTCGCGAGGATCTCAGGGCTGGGCAAACCCGAAGGGTGTGTATAAGAGGACGGCACCATCAACTTAAACAAGACAAAGGAGTCTACCAATGGATAATGACACTCGCAAAATAGCATTCATTTGCTCGAAGGGCAACCTCGACATGGCCTACCCTGCATTGATTATGGGCTGGGCCGCGCTGGGCAACGGAATCGATGTCACCCTCTTCTTTACTTTCTGGGGCATGGATCTCATCAGGGATGTGCGCGTGGATCATCTTGAGATCCCCCCGATCGCCAACACCAGCATGAAGATGACCATGATGGGTTTGCCAACCCCGAATCTGGGGATCCCGAACATCATGGGCATCATACCGGGCATGACCTGGTTTGCCACGAAATTAATGAAAAAGACCATGGAAGATTTGGAAGTGCCGCCCGTCAGAGAATACATGCAGATGCTGGTCGACGCCGGCGCAAAGCTCTACGCCTGCAAGATGTCTGTAGATATGATGGACCTCACTATGGACGACTTCATCCCCGGTGTGATCGACATCGTGACAGCGGGCGCGTTCATGGACATGACCGAAGACGCACAAATAATCTTCATATAAGATTTCTCAATCCATCTGGAAACGAAAACCATGGGCTGCCCTTTAAGGACAACCCATGGTTTTGCTTTGAGAAGGAAACATGGAAGAACCGAATAACCCGTTCGGATTACGCCTCGGGGGTTTCCAGATGGTGACCGCCGGGCTTCTCCCCCTCCTCAAAACCCGATAAGACAAAGACAGCATTCGTGACCAAAGGGCCGGGATTGCGCCAGCGATGGATCAGGTGAGCAGCAAACAAAAGCGAATCCCCGGCCTCGAGATGGAAGATCTGACTCTCAACCTGATACTCGAGTTGTCCTCGCAGACAAACCACAAATTCATGACCGGTGTGGACGATGGGTTCGGGCCCGCTGCTCGCTCCACTCTCCAGGGTGAGCGCAAACGGTTCGACACGACCGACGAACATTTCTCCACCGAGACCCTCCCAAACTCCTCGTGTGAAGGGCACCCTGGTCCGTTCACCCGCTTTTCGAAAGACGATTTTTTCTTTCTCCAGTGTGCTCTCGAACAAGGTTGTGATAGGGACGTCCAGGGCCTTGGCGACCTTGTAGAGCGTGCTCACAGATGGGGATGTGCGCCCGCGCTCGATCATGCTCAACGCGTTGGCCGAGATGCCGCTTGCGCGAGCCAGCGCCCTGATGCTCAGTCCTCGCTCCTCTCGTAGAAATCGCAACCTGCTACCTACATCTACCGATATCGCATTCGCACTTGAGTAATCCATCCAAATATCTCCGTTAGTAGTCTCATGTCTCTTACACCTACCCGAGCTGCGTCCAGCCCACCTGATCTCTCCTCGATCTCATACCTTTGGGACCATCTTACGTCGCACGGCGTCATCTCTCTTTTTTTCTCATCCATGGAGGTTCCAGATTGGCACGCTCAAGTTTATAATGGCTTGATGCAAAAACAAAAGCCGCACAAGCCAAGATTTTTCCGAAAGCATTATGCCATCCCCAGCGAACACGGGATCTGGATCTGGTGGTTAGGACCGTTGATTATCGGTACATCCGCGGCTGGTGGACCTTCGTCTGCCTTCCTGACCCTGTTCCTGGCGGCACTGTTCGGGTTCCTCATTCGCCAACCTGTCAGCATCATTGTCAAAGCGTTGAGCGGCAGACGAAACATGGAGGATGTCCAACCAGCCGCATTCTGGGTCGTCGTCTACGGTCTTGGATTGCTTCTCTCCGTCGCGATCCTTGTGACACAAGGATACAGGCAGATCATCTTGCTTGCCATACCTGGCATTCCGGTCTTCATCTGGAATATAAGGTTGATCTCAAAACGTGCAGAACGTGGGCAGCGCGGCATCGAACTCGTGGGATCAGGGGTGCTGGCTTTAGCCGCACCAGCCGCATATTGGGTGTCTGGAGGAACGGATATCTTTTTACCCTGGATCCTCTGGCTGCTAACCTGGCTGCAATCCGCAGCCTCGATTGTAAATGTTTACGACCGACTGGAATTTCGTAAGCTAGACCAGTTCCCATCGCTTGGACTCCGACTCAGGAACGGAAGACGGTCGCTCGCCTATCATATCTTCAATGTGATTCTGAGCGCGATTTTTGCAGTTGGAGGTTGGATCCCCTGGCTCTCCGTCATCGCCTTCGCGCTCATGCTCTTGGATTCTGCTGAATCCGTGCTACATCCTCCCATCGGGGCTAAAGCTAGAGCGATTGGTTTTCGTCAACTTGGAGCGAGCATCCTCTTTGTGATCTTGATGTCGATGGGGTTTTTGCTTACAGGTACCCTCAAGTGACTCCACCATGCCTGCGCTAAGGTCCGTGTACAAACACGATCTCAGACTGAAAAGACTTCCTTTCAACTCAGCCGACGGCTTCGGTACTCTTGGCGTTCAAGACACTTGCTGGCCACCGCAAGTCGACAAGTATCTCATTCCCAGGGTCACACACGAACTCCCAGAAGGCACCCTGAGCTTGGGTCGCGGGTTGATGGAGATTGCGCCCTAGCCACACCTCTTGCACCATCATCAAACCCTTCACCTGTACTTGAGCGAGCTCGCCGCGCTCAAGTCTCCCTTCCAC
>CBDVCG010000141.1:0-5803 GCA_965372425.1 uncultured Anaerolineales bacterium | reverse complement strand
AGTCCGTTCAGTCACACCACGTACCATATCGGTCGTTCGTCTCAAGTTGCCCGTAATCGCGTCGGGAAAATCCATTGTGACGAGTAGGCTGTAGATATTATCCATGTTGACGAGTTGTCTTTCCGCTTCAGCAAAGTTTTCTCGTCGCATCAGATCGAGTGCTCTTCGACGGAGCTCGCCCGCAGTTTCCGCGAGCCCACCCATATAAGGCGCATCTCCGATGTTTAACTCATCCGGATGGGGCAAGGGCTCTCCGCCAACGAGCCGGTAGACAATTGTCGCCTCGGCGAATTCCTTCAAGGCTGATTGTGTGTAACCTGCATGGTAGAGGTCTGGATAGCTCTCCAAGCTTTCACGGAGAGAAGTGACGATCTCTTTAGCTTCATCCAGAAGGCTCTTGGCCTCGGCTCGCTCATCCCTGTGTGTGGCGCGGATTGATTTGGAACAATATCGTACCAGTGTCCGAGATTGCTGAAGAGCTCCGTCTCGAGCGCTGTTCTTGTCATCCCAGTGGCCCCGTATTTCGTCGCCGATTGTCTCTAGTTTCTCCATGATGTTCACTCATCACTCTCTTCATCGCCTGGGTACGGTTTGAAGAGTTGATTGGCCAGCGAGTGTCCCTCGGGCAGCTCGATTTCCCCGTGTTGGGCTTCGAATCGGCTGATATGTTGATTAAGCGCCCGTGAAAGTAATTTGGCGTTGAAGGCCGTCAGCACGATGCGATTCTGGACCTTCGCCTGAGGCGTCTGGGGCATGATTAGAGCAAAGTCGATGACGATTTCAGATCGAGAGTGCGTGATGAGGGCGAAGTTTGCATACGTGGGTTTTAATTCCGGTGGGACGTGCACGGGTATGCGGGAAGGTGCTTTTTTGGTATTTTCAGGCATGGTTCAACTCCATAAAGAAAACATCCTCAGCTCTATTCGATGGATGAGCCGAGGATGTTTTTCGTGTTCTATCTAGAACGGGATATCGTCGTCCGCAGGCGGACCTGCAGCAGAACCTCCCTCGTCCGGGGTAGAGTCACGGTCATCCCGACCCCCCAGGAAGGTCACGGTTTGAGCAGTAACTTCATAAGATGCTCGCGGCGTTCCATCCTGTGCGTTCCAGATCCGGGGATTGCCATTTTCATCGCCCGTGAGACGCCCCTCAACGAGGACACTTCTTCCTTTCTTGAGGTACTGGTTGACATTCTCGGCTTGTTTGCCCCAAACTGCGACGCGAAACCAAACTGTCTCATCTCTCGATTCACCAGAACTGTCCGTGTAGCGACGATTGGTGGCTACCGAGATATTGGTGACCGCCTGTCCTCCCGGCGTATAACGCATCTCCGGATCGCGGCCGAGGTTGCCAACAAGAATTACTTTTTGAAACATGGGGATCTCCTTTCCGATGGGACTCAAGTTTAGGTTCCGGCCAGGGCGGCCGAGTTAGTGTTTCGTTTACCCATCGGTACCTAGAACAATTGTACTATATTTGGGTTCTCGTTGTCAAGTCTATGTGAAGGCAGTCCATGTATGGACAGTCCAAGTGTGGACAGTACACGTATGGAAATAAGAAAGAAGGGACTTATGGCACTCTGCTTAATGCATAGAAGCTCTTTATTATCTGAAGTCCTTCGGCGTCGTTCGCCAGCCGTGGTCGACCATCGGCGGTGATGATGATGGGCCTTATTCCGATGGATCGAACACCATCCTCATCTATCCAGACATTGAGGATGATGGTCTCTGGAGGACCTGCGTCTTCGAAGGCGAAATTGGCGAGCCCGTAAACAATCACGCCGTCTTTGTAAAATTCGATAGGTTGGAGGATGTGACTGTGATGCCCGATCACCAGGCTCGCCCCTGCATCGATGGCCGCATGAGATGCGTCTACTTGAGGTGGGCTGGGGCTCTCAACATACTCATATCCGCTGTGCAGGAGCACGACGACAACATCGGAAACCTCCAAAGCGCCCGTCACGTCTTCTTGTATGTCCACCAGGTCTGCCCAGGCGACCCCCGCGCTATCCGGTCCCGCCTCCCAAACCCTTGCGTCAAACCCGCGAAACTCAATCGGGACGTCCACATACGCCAGGATCGCGATGCGGATGTCATCCTTGGACAGGATCGCCCCACGCCGTGCTTCGTTCGCATCGATCCCGGCACCGACGGGGATTATGCCATTTGCCTCGAGGAGGTTGATGGTCTCCAATAGACCTTCGACACCAAAATCCATGGCGTGATTGTTGGCGAGAGTGAGTACGTCAAAGCCGGCGCGTCGAAGGGCTTCGGCTGCCTCCGGCGGAGCCTGAAAGGTGTAGCCCTTGTTCTCGGGCTGACCGGTCTCGCCCACGGCAGACTCGAGATTTCCAATGGTGTAATCAGGGGTGATCAGCGTGTCGCCGATTGGGGTGAATGGGTAGTCGATGTCCCCAGACCGCAACGCATCGCCGAGCGCCCGGTCGAGCATGATGTCGCCGACGGCAGCCAGGTGCACCACGTTGTCGAACTCGATATAAGGACGGATGGCTGTTGCCAGATCTGACGCGGCGGCTTCGAGTGATTCTGGAGCGGAGATGGACCATGGTTGCTGGAGTGGATAAAGCGGGTCTCCAGGGAGACGTCCCTCGACTGGAAGCGCCGTGAAAGTTGGGGACATATCATCCCAATCGATCCCCGCAACGAAGAGGGAGTTCTGCTCGATGAGCTCCTGCGCTTCCTCCAATGATAGGGGACCCCATTCCGAAGCAAATGGAATTGCCATTGCGATCGGGCGTTCACCTGCCGGGAATCCGGAAGAATCAGGGTTGAGGCTTAGACGCTCTTCGGCTGGGAGGTTCTCGTGGTCGTCATCCATAGCTTCAAGATGCCACTCATAGACAGTGCCGGCATCGGTGAGATCTACGATTGCTTGGGCCGCGGCTTCCCCCCAGCGGGGGGGTACGACCAGGACGATGCGTTCGGAGACGTGCTCCTTTGTCGGTGTTACGGAGGTGGGAGCCGAAGTAGGGCTGGGGGACACGTTCAGGGCAGGGATGCCCGTCGGGGCGACCGCTGAGCTTGCCGGAACCTGGGGATCGAAGATGCCGGGTTGGCAGGCGACGATTACGGGCAGGATCAGCAGCAGGAATGCGATCCCGTCGCACTTTTCGAACAATCGTCCGGGTTTTGACAGACTGGGTACATGTTGCATAATCGTGGGGATTATACGCGGGAATCCGACGTTCGGTACAGATATTGGATCATCTCTAGCCGGAAAAGCTTTACGCATAAACCAAAAGGGAAGAAGTCAGAAAAGACTCCTTCCCTGGTGAAGGAACATCAGCCGGTCAAATAGAACCCTCGGTCATCACGCGAGCGATCAGGTCTTAATCTTCGAAAGGGTATTTATAGTTCAACTGATCCCGTACTTTATCGAGTGTACGAATGATTGCCAGGCTTTCGTCGAGCGGCATATCGTCGCATTCAATCTTCCCGGCCTGAATGCTCTCCATGACGGCTATGGCTTCGTGCTCATAGCCGATGTAATCATTTAATGGCATCTCGATGAGCTCGGGATCTTTGCCCTCTACATGCACTGTCATGGCAAAGGGTTTGTACCAGGGAGCATGGACCTCGATTTTCCCGATCGGTCCGAAGACAACGGCTTCTTTGACATCATACGAGAGCTGAGAGCTGATCATCGTGACCAGTTGGCCCGAGTCGTATTTCATGATGAGTGCGGTCTGGACATCGGCCCCGGTCTCGCCAAAATTTGCTAGCCCCGTGACTTCATCCGGTTCTCCTAGTAAGCTGTAGGTCCAGGAGACACCATAGGACACCGTGTCGAGCAATACGCCGGCGCCAAGATTGAGATCGTAGAAACGGTTTTTAAGATCATAAGGGGGTTTGGCTGTGAAGCAAATGACGATGCCGTTGATGTCGCCAATGACACCCTTTGCGAGCAGCTCCCGGATGTGAACGTGGATGGGGAAGAAACGAGTCCACATCGCTTCCATCAAAAACAGATTTTTCATGCGGGCGAGGTGAATAAGTGTCTCCGCTTGCACGGCATTGATCGTCATTGATTTTTCGCACAACACGTGTTTACCAGCCTCGAGGCACATGGACACATCTTTTAAGTGATAAACACCGGGTGTGCCCACGTAAACAATGTCGATATCTGGGTCGGCGACAACATTTTCATAGCCCACAATGCGTTTTGGGATATTGTATTTGTCCGCGAAGGCGTCCGCAGTTTCTCGGTTGCGGGAACCCACGGCTACGAGTTCGGCTTTTTCCGGGATGTTGTTCAAAGCTTCCGCAAATCGGTTACCGATTTTTCCTGTGCCAAGGATGGCCCAGCGCATTCGTTCCGTCATGGTCTTACTCCTTTCATGTTGGATAATAATTGAAATTGGTTCTCGTCATGGATACGTGCCACGATATTCAGTCCCTCAATCCACGGTGGTTAAATCCGTGTAACCCTCTTCAGCCCACACAGACTTATCGCCCTTGGATCGAACGGCAGGGATGATGCAGAAGAAACCCAGAGGTTCCTTACCACGGTTTCGTAATTGATGGCGTTCGTTCGGCAGGATATAAATGACATCGCCTGCCTCCACGGCCACAGTTTTGTCCTTGAGTTGGACCTCACCTTCACCATGGAGGATGATGATGCCGTGATCGTGCTCATGACTCTCTTCTTGAGAGAAGCCGTAGGGTTCCACCTCGTAATAGCGTAGTGCGAAATTCTTGGCACCTTCTGCTTTCCCGATTAACCAAGTTTCTGTAACCCCCCTCGTCTCTTCGCTATCGTAGCTGCGTTGCCGGGATCCCGACCATTCAGGCTGTGCATTCCAATCCCCAATACATTTGTGAATCACGCCCATGTTGAACCCTGTGGTGTCATGCTATTTTCCGTTGATATTCTGTGATAATAATCTCTTTAAATCGGATAAATCTACCCTTGAGGTCAAATCGAGACTTAGCGGGGTAACTGATACGATACCTCTGGCCAACGCGTACGCGTCGGTATCCTCTGAGGTGTACTCTCCTTTCAGCGGGGTATATGAAACCTTGGCCTCACCCGAGAAAATATCCTCGCGCGTGCTTATTTCTGGTTTGTAATATGATAGACGGTCCTGTCTGGTAACGATCCATTCCGTGTCTGGAGTCGCATTGGGAGGTATCTCGATCTTGAGAACATCCACATCGCTAGGGAAGTTTGCTCGGATTGCTTGCTCGGCGAAGTAATGCAAAAAATACATGCAAGCGCTGAAGTCGATGGAGGCATCGTGCGTGTAATAGTCGGTCTCCATTAGTTCGAGGGAGACGGCTAGCGCGGGGATCCCTCTTTCAGCGGCTTCGAGCGCTGCGCCGATCGTGCCAGACACCGTGACGCAGGATCCCACATTTTCACCGTAGTTGATCCCGGAGACAGCAAGATCGATGGGGCGATCGGCGATCTCCTGGATTCCATGCTCGACGGTGAGGGCAGGCGTGGCATCGACCGCAACGGCTTCCCATGTTTGGTCAGCATATTGGACGGATTGTTTCACCAGCTTGCCTGATGTGCCACCTCGTGCGGGTCGGCTTCGGCTCATGCTTGTCTGCTGTACGAGCGGGGCGACGATGAGAAGATCGCCCAGCGGATCCAGGGCTGCGACAGCCGCGGCCAGACCAGGCGAATCAATGCCGTCATCATTTGTCACTAGGATATACGGCTCTGTCATGTGTTCTCCCGTGAAAGCAGGCTTTGACTTTTGCTAAGATTCCTCGAGGGCTTGAGCCAGCGTTGATATATTTTCGAATACGTGCTCGGGTTTTATCGGGCTTAATTC
>CBDVCG010000140.1:0-5807 GCA_965372425.1 uncultured Anaerolineales bacterium | reverse complement strand
AACATCTGGACTGCCTGCGACATGGGTACCATTTTCTCTTCTTCCCACATTTTTAGCTCCTGTTCTCCCGACTAGTATTCGAACTTCTCACCCGGCTGACTAAAACTCGAACATCACTTATACAGCATGATGATCATTCTTATCGATGAGCTATGATGAAAAGGACTTCACTGAATATATAGAACTTGTGCCTAGCCCAAATCTACAATTGATCAGCCGTCAGTGATTGATCGAGCTTCCTGCTGCTCGACATCCTTGAAGACTGAGGCCTGTAGGTGATCCACAAGCTCATCGAGTTCGGCGAGGATTTGGGTCCCTTCCTGTGTGCCTGCTGCACGTTCCGGCCAGTCATCGATATCTGCAAGACCCTCCAAGCCGGTAAGCAGGAGTACAGGCGCGTCGCCCAGTCCTGCCACCCTCGAGAAAACCTTGACCTCAAAACCCTGGCTGCGCCAGTAGGGCAGGCATTTTTCTTTCAAGAACTTTACGAGCTCCGCTTCACTTCTCGCTGGCCAGAGCTTCTCAACGTGATATATCTGTGCCATAAATGCTCCGGCTCAGATGACGGAGCCAGTCACCCCCTTTCTATGCAGAACTTATGACTGGCTCATCGATTATTCTAGCGACAGGTCGCCACCCCATTCTCTGTGAAATCTCACTAGCAACTTTCGCCACATGATTACCCAATTCAAGGATCCGTTCCGAGTTGATTTCTTGAGCCAAACCAGAGAGACTTATGGCGCCGATCACACCTCCGTCGAGATCGAAAATGGGCGCTCCGACACACCTTATCCCCAGCTCATTCTCCTCAATATCGGTTGAGTACCCGACTTCGCGAACTTTATTAAGTTCATCGAGAAGGCTCTTACGGGTTGTCAGCGTGTTCGGTGAATGAGGCTCCAAATCGACGGGAAACAATCTTTCGATTTCGGTTTGGGTCAAATTAATCAGTAACGCCTTGCCCATCGCAGTTGAGTGGCAAGGAGAGGTCATCCCCAGACGAGATCTCATCTGAACAGGGCTGGGGCTTTCTACCTTGTCGACGTATACGATGGAGCTGCCATCTCGAATGGAGTAATGTGCTGTAAGTAATGTGCTATTGGCGAGTTCAAGTAATAGGGGACGTGCAATCAAGCGTGCGTCGATTTGACTCAGGAACACGGCGGTCAACTGAAGAAACTTCGCCCCAATCGTGTAGCGATAAGTCTCCTCGTCACGATTAAGCCAATTTAGCTCACATAGCGTCGTTAGGTAACGGTAAACATTACTGCGGTTCTGACCAGTCGCCTCAACAACTTCTTGTAGAGTGGCGCCTTGTTCTGGCGACAGCTCGGTCAGGGCCTCAAGGACTATGAGTCCTAGTGCAAGTGTATTAGCTGGATACTTTGAATCGCCCAAGATATGCCCCGAGCAGTGTTCGACAGGTTATATTCACGGATTGCGACGTTTCAATTATTGAACATCTATATCTATAAATGAAACGGGGTTGGTTGTCATCAGGATTTCTTCCTTTCCGGCGAGGATGAATGTCATTCCGGGATGCGTGATAAAAATGAAACCCTGCACACCTATCTAACATCTCCTTACGTTTATCTATAACTCCTCCCCGGGCAACGAACACATCATCGTCAATTAACGGTCGCTCCTTCTTCAGAAATGAGAAAAGATATTTGCGCTGTCGTGTTCCATTAATAAGGAACCCCAGTTGCAGACCGGAGACTACTTCGCTAGTATTTGAGTATGCACCGATTTAAAATGGCTTCTTGATTCGGCATTGCATAAACCTGCGTGCAGAGAAACTTAAATTTATTTCTATAGAGGAATGGTTTTATGACAACCCCTACTGAAATTTACGACATCATGAATGACGACCTGACCGAATTCGAGAGTCGATCTCCCGTATTCGTAACCTTCGGTGAGGTTATGATTCGAGACACCCCGGCTGATCTTGAGCGTCCTGAACGCACCCGGCTCGTCCACCTCTCATTGGCTGGAAGTGAATTTACGCTCGCCATTGGGGTCAGACGAATGGGGATCTCCTCCGCATTTATCACCAGATTACCTGATAATCCCTATGGCATCTCCGTCCGGAACACAGCACGCGAACAGGGTGTCAATACCGATTTCATGGTCTGGGCGCCAAAAACTGAACCGATCGGAAGATTCATCTATGAAATTGGCAAGACCCCCAGACGAAATGTAGGTGTGTATCAAAGGATGTTCTCCGCGGCGTCTAAACTTGATGCCGGAATGATTGACTGGAAATCTGCTCTCGAAAAAGCCAAACTCTTTCATGTGTCAGGGATCACCTTCGGGCTTTCGAAACACAGTGGGTATGATCGCAACTACTGTGAAGATACGTTCAAAGATGCCATTGAGCATCTCCCGGATGGATGTAAAGTCGGTCTCGACTTCAATTATCGATCAACCCTCTGGTCTCCAGAAGATGCAAAAAGCGTGATGACGCCCATCATACGGGATCACATAGACGTTCTTATCACAACCATCGAAGACATGGCGAAAATCTACGGGATCGGATGCGGGCGATACACTGCCAGACAGATTGTTGATGGGGATATGGACGAAATCAAGGACGATGACATTCGTGCGTTTGCCCAGGAGGTCATGGAGAAGCTAGAAGTAGAGATTGTGGCGACCACGATACGATACCCGGATTCATTCGAACAACATAGATGGGAATCGGCTACCATGCATATAGATAGAAGCTTCGTGCGCTCCCCGGAAGTAAGAACGATAACTCTGCTCGATCGGCTCGGCGGCGGCGATACTTGGAATGCAGGCTTTTACTATGGTCTCCTGACTTCTGGGTTTAATGCAGAGGGCATGCAAAAAGGGGTTCTTGTAGGGGACTGCGCTACGCGTATAAAACAGACCATCATGTTTGATCTTCCTATTGTGGAAAAACGTGAGATTCAAGCTTTACTCAACCAAGACATTGAGGGCGGAGGGAAGAGGACTTCGAGGTAGCTCGCCACCATTATATTCTCGAATA
This sequence comes from uncultured Anaerolineales bacterium, assembly GCA_965372425.1. Taxonomy (GTDB): domain Bacteria; phylum Chloroflexota; class Anaerolineae; order Anaerolineales; family E44-bin32; genus E44-bin32. Next base: position 2,794 of record CBDVCG010000140.1, on the reverse strand, counting down.
CTCCATACATTAAATGGGGGATGAGTTTTCTACCAGTTGTAACATCTGCGGAGCGAGAGAATATCCCCGCTTGAAAGCAGGAGGGTTGGATGAATAAAATAGAAAAGATGGAATTAATCAGGGAGACCGGTGTGGTTGCAATCATACGGGCACAGTCATCGGATCAATTGATAACCGCAGCGAAGGCCATCGCGGCTGGTGGTGTGAGAGTGATAGAAGTGACTATGACGACCCCCGGGGCATTGAAGGTCATAGCTTCGGCGGGAGAATCTCTCGGAGACGATGTCCTCTTCGGAGCTGGCTCGGTGCTGGATCCTGAGACTGCTCGTGTCGCAATTCTTGCGGGTGCTGGATTCATTGTTGGTCCCACACTGAACCACGGCATGATTGCCTTGTGCAGACGTTATAGCATTCCAGTAATTCCCGGCTGTTTTACACCGACAGAGATGATATCTGCCTGGGAGGCTGGTGCGGATATGGTCAAACTGTTCCCTGCAGAAATCGGGGGACCCCGAATGATTAAGGCGGCTCGAGCCCCTCTTCCACAGCTGGAGATTATTCCCGTCGGGGGCGTCAATCTTGATACAGCGTCAGAATTCATCCGGATGGGTGCTGCCGCTCTTGGGGTTGGCAGCAGCCTGATCAATCAGAAACTTCTCGATGATAACGATATGGAAGAGCTTTCAAAGCGTGCCGCCGCATTTATTGCATGCGTGAAAGAGGGACGACAACTCTAATCTATCAGGTTTCTATAATAGAGAAGGAGCCAGAAGTATGCTAGCCGTACACCATGCTCCTGGCTCCTTCTTGGGTGGTTAACCTACCCCAACGCTTTCTGGAACTTCAGGTAAGTCCTTTATAGCTTCTTCGATTTTATCCATGGGATATTCGTAGTCTTCCAGTTCGTCCTGCAAATACGCGTCATAAGCCGCGAGATCAAGGAGTCCGTGCCCGGAGAAGTTGAAGACGATGACTTTGCTGGTCCCTTCTTCCTTGCACTTCAGCGCTTCATCGATAGCCACTTTTACGGCGTGTGCCGTCTCGGGCGCAGGGATGATGCCTTCCGTACGTGCGAATTCGATCGCTGCTTTGAACGTGCCCAGCTGATGTATGGCGACCGCCTCGATGTCGCCGTTCTCATAAAGTGCACAGACATGAGGGGCCATGCCGTGGTAGCGTAGTCCGCCGGCGTGGATTCCCGCTGGGATGAAAGAATGCCCGAGGGTGTGCATTTTCACGATAGGTCCGGTTTTCGCCGAGTCACCGTAGTCAAAGGCGTACTGACCCTTGGTTAAAGTGGGACATGCGGTGGGTTCGACCGCAATGAATTTGGTGTCTTTGCCATTGGAGAATTTCTCATGCAAGAAGGGGAACGCCAACCCGGCGAAGTTGCTCCCGCCACCCACGCACCCGATCACGATATCGGGATACTCGTCTGCCATCTCGAATTGTTTTATCGCCTCCAGACCAATCACGGTTTGATGCATGAGTACCGGTCCCAATACCGACCCCAGAGAGTACTTGAACTTACCTTCAGACGTGACTGCTGCTTCGACGGCTTCAGATATTGCGATCCCCAACGAACCGGGGCTCTCGGGGTCCTCAGCCAGGACCTGACGTCCGAACTTGGTATTTTCTGATGGGCTGGGGGTTACCGTGGCACCGAACGTCTCCATTAAGATGCGGCGGTAGGGTTTCTGGTTGTAGGACACTTTTACCATATAGACATCGCAGGCAAGACCGAAGAAATGGCATGCCATTGCAAGCGCAGATCCCCATTGCCCCGCGCCTGTTTCCGTCGTAAATCCAGCAACCCCTTCCTCGGAGGCATAGAAGGCTTGAGGGATGGCAGTGTTTGGTTTGTGGGACCCGACCGGAGATCCGCCTTCGTACTTGTAGTAGATGTGCGCCGGCGTATCGAGGGCTTTCTCCAGACGTCGGGCGCGAATCAGGGGAGCAGGCCGATAGAGCTTATAGATCTCTCGCACGGGCTCGGGGATTTCGATCCTGCGCTCACCGCTGACAGCTTCCTGGATAAACCGCATGGGGAAGAGTACAGAGAGGAATTCTGGTGTCACTGGTTCTTTTGTGCCGGGATGTAATATAGGTCCCGGAGAAATGGGCATATCAGCGTTGATGTTGTACCAGGTTTCTGGCAATTCATTTTCAGTAAGTATATACTTTGTTTGCTCAGTCATGATGATCTCCTTAAGATAAATTTCCAACTGTCTTCAAACTTAAAATGGGTTTGTGTATTTTTATGTGCACCTCCGTTGTATCGATCCACGACATCATCCCGTGGGTCAGTTTGATTGGAGGCACTTTAACCAAAAACGCTCGCCTCCGATTGGAGACGAGCGATGTATTCGCCCGCGGTGCCACTCCACTTAGGGAGCTCTCCAAAAAAGGAAAACCCCATCGGTGATGCGACGGGGGTGGGAGAGCCAGCCTCACTCAACTTGAGCACGGCGATCGGATCGCGATGCCCTCTACCAAGATAACGGTGGCGATTCCGGCACAGGCTACTCGACCTACGTCTTTCGCCCTGCAGCTCCGAGGGCCATTCGGCGATGATGTGCACACGGGGTTCTCACCTCGCCCCCGCTCTCTGGGCCGCCTTATCGTCGCGTACTCGTCCTCTTCAAAGCCTTTCACGTATGGTTTTGTCGTCCCAGTCTATGAGAAAAGAAATCCCATGTCAAGGACGAAAAATTATGTGTCATTTGAAATTCAAAAGTTGACTCTATTCAATTCAAAACTGGACTCGTTTTCATTTGAAAGCTGGACTCCCATA
>CBDVCG010000139.1:0-5813 GCA_965372425.1 uncultured Anaerolineales bacterium | reverse complement strand
CCTCGTCCCGTTCATACACATAGCACATCTCACCCGGATGCGATCCAAACGGCGCTTCCACGACCGCATCCACGAGATAGTATGGGATGATCGTCCGTTCCGGGTACCTGCGGATCTCCTCCGTCGGGATAATCTCCTCCGCGGTGATGATCAACTTCTTTGACGCACGTGCAAGCTCCCTCGCAAAGCCCTCGATGCCATCGATTTGCGCGTTGCCATATTTATCAGCTCGATGGACATGAATCAATCCGACATCTAGGATGAGCGCAGGGACGATGCAAATGGGATCCCCCGTAAAGGGACATTCCACGACTTTCGCCGCACTGTATTTCAAGGTGTCCGTGCCAAGCATGGAACGTATGGGGATGAACGGGACGCCGATTGCCGTCGCTTTCAAACGTGAGGTGATCGCCGCATTGCTCCATTCCACACATTTCTCGAGCCTGCCACTCTCAACTTCTCTCCGGAATACATGCGATACCCCGTAAACCTCCAGACCAACGTAGGTGATGTCCATCTCACGGATCAACCCTGCCGCCAGCAACATGTCGAGCTCAAGAACACCCTGCCCCGCTACGCTCAGGTCTTTCTTCCCTTGCCGAACGATTTCATTCACGAGCGACATTGGACAACGGACAGTACCATAGAGCTCCGTCCCAATATAACTGCCATCCTGGATGAAGCGTTCCACGGCTTCTTTCTCCGTCATGCGTTTATCCACGAGACCTTTCGGTTTCTCGCGATTGGATTCTCTCAACGCATTAATATCTGGCAGCTGTAGAAGTTCTCCAATACCTTCCTGGATAACCTTCATGCACTAACCTCCATCTATATGATCTCGTCTGATTTTTATCACCTGCGAATCCGACATCCAATGCTAGCTGATCGAGATAAAAAATCCGCCCTATGAAGAGCGGTGTGAGCATATCATGATCCAACAATCCTGCAGCAGTCGAGCATCCGTTCCACCCTGTGCGTTCCTCATGTCGTAGATATTGTAGAGGAAACTACCTTTCTGCTCAACATGACAACAATTTCCTCCTGCAGCAGATGCTAAGCGCTGCACGCCTCATGCAACTTCGTTCCTTCCGATGAAGAGATAGGATCTCACACGGGCCGCGGAGGACAGTGGGGAGCACGTCATCACACCACCTCCATTTCATCTCCATTCTTATAGCAAGGATCATCTCAAGAATGTGACTCAAAGCTGGTTGGGGTGAGGGGCGAATGATATTTCTATAGCGAACTCGCCCTTTAGTAGTATGGTGATCTTTCAGGTGAGGCTGTTGCTGATATCTCTTCTCGGATACGATGTGATACATACCCGATAAAGCCAGACCTTCTAGAAATAGCCTTTTCAGCTTAAAATACAGGCTCACCAATAGGAGGAACATCAAATGTCATTCGCAGTTCTGAGTGCGGTCTTCTCAATTCTGATGAGCCCTTTGGGGTCGATTTTAGGTGTGGAAAAAGCCTATCTAGACCCAGGTTCGGGAAGCTATCTGCTCCAGCTACTCATTGCTGGTTTGCTGGGAAGCTTGTTCGTCATTCGAGCATCCTGGTCACGAATCGTCGGATTTTTCAATCGAGATGCCAAGGAAGACGACACCCTCCCAGTCGAGGAAACCGAAACGGATGAGGAATAGCGGCAAGCACCCTGCCTCATTTCGAGATCCAAGCGGATTCCTATACGAACGGGATGGGATTCTATTCCGGCAGGTAAATCAAACTTATAAATCGGACTACGACCTTCTAATCAGCTCCGGCCTATATGACGCCCTTCTCAAGGAGAATCTCCTCATACCCCACGAGGAGGTCGAGGTTGAGCCCGAAGAGTCCTCACTAGCCTACAAGATCATCCGCCCTGAACGCGTTCCATTTATTTCATATCCTTATGAATGGTGCTTCTCTGAGATCAAGGACGCTGCGTTGACAACGCTCCAGATCCAGAAGGTTGCCTTCAACCATGGGTTGACGCTCAAGGATGCCAGCGCCTACAACATCCAGTTCCGCCAAGGACGCCCGACCATGATCGACTCGCTCTCATTTGAAGCGTATCGACAAGGTGAGCCCTGGGTGGCTTACCGACAATTCTGCCAGCACTTCCTTGCCCCACTCGCCCTCATTTCCTATGTCGATGTGCGGTTGAGTCAATTAATGCGGGTGTACATCGATGGAATTCCCCTCGACCTGGCGAGCAAGCTGCTTCCGGCGAAATCAAAGCTGAACTTCTCCCTGCTCACTCACATCCATCTACATGCCTCCAGCCAAATGCGCTATGCCGACAAGGAGATCAAAAAAGACGAGATCCAGCGCAAAATGAACCGTAATGCACTTCAAGGGCTCATCGAAAATCTCGAGTCAGGCGTGCGGAAATTGGACTGGAAACCCTATGGGACGGAGTGGGGGGATTACTACGAGGAGACGCATAACTACGCGGCATCAGCGCTGGAGCATAAGAAAACGCTTGTAGATCAGTTTCTCGATGCTTCAAAACCTGGTTCCGTCTGGGACCTCGGTGCGAATACGGGCTTGTTCAGCCGGATCTCCAGTGACAAGAAGATCCCGACGACTTCATTCGACATCGATCCGGCTGCCGTAGAGCTAAACTACCTCAACTGTAAAAAAGAGGAAGAAAAAGACCTGCTCCCCCTCCTCCTTGACCTCACAAACCCGAGCGCAGGTCTCGGATGGGGCAACCGGGAACGCATGTCGTTCTACGAACGTGGACCTGTAGATCTGGTCATGGCGCTCGCGCTCGTACATCACCTCGCCATTTCAAATAATGTGCCGCTTCCCCACCTGGCAGAGTTCTTCGATACCCTGTGCAAGTGGCTCATCATCGAATTCGTACCCAAGTCTGATTCACAAGTTCGCCGGCTGCTCGCATCCCGAGAGGATATTTTCCCGGGCTATACAAAAGGTGGCTTTGAAGGAGCATTCTCCGCGCACTTCAAAATCCGTGAGGCCGTTTCAGTTCAGGATTCAGATCGGACGATGTACCTCATGGAAAGTCTGTCGCCGTAATGCAGGACAGGCACTACATCCTCCATCCCTTTCTTTTCTCAGCGTATGCGATCATCTCGCTCCTTGCATTTAACATCGATCAGATCCCATCTGGGGAAGCGCTCCGCTCGATGCTTATTACTTTTACAGGAACCATCCTGGTGCTTCTCCTCTATAGACTCCTGCTCAAAGACTGGCTCAGAGCGGGTTATGCCGCAACGCTCACCATCATACTTTTCTTCTCCTACGGGCATGTCTACCACCTTCTGGAAAACGTGAGCGTTGGGCCAATCGTCCTCGGAAGACATCGGTTTCTCATCGCGCTCTGGCTGCTGCTTTATGGTCTTGGATTGTTGTGGATATGGAAGAAATCTGCCCCGTTTCCGAGGCTCAATTCCTATCTAAACCTGATTGGAGCCATCGTACTTCTCTTCCCCCTCTTTGGTCTCGGCAGATACGCTTACCGATCGCATCAGACTACAGCGACCGCTCCTCTCACTCAAACCGATCAGTCCCTCGGAGGTCAAGGTGGCTCCGAAGAGGATCTTCCGGATATCTACTACATCATCCTAGACGCATACGCTCGTGAGGATATTCTGGCGGAAGTGTACGATTTTGATAATTCCGATTTCATAGAGGCGCTTGAAGCGTGGGGTTTCTACGTAGCCGGCGACAGTCACAGCAATTACACCCAGACCAGTTTATCGCTCTCTTCAGCCTTGAATTTTGACTACGTGGAAGTTTATGTCTATCCCATCGATCCACGCTTCGATGACCTCGCGCCGCTTGGTGAAGCCATCCAGCATAGCAAGGTCCGTACTATTCTCGAAAATCTCGGATATCAAACCATCGCGTTCGGGACTGGGTTCAGCCGAACCGAGATCTCAGATGTTGATTATTACTTTACTCTGGATTCTGATGCCCTGACCTCCATGAGCACCCTTGGATCTATCAACATCTTCGAGAGCATGCTGTTGCAAACCACTGGGGGGATGGTGCTCTCGGACGCAATCTACCTGCTTCCCGAAGAATTACGCCCTGATCTTCAATTTCCATTCCGAGCGCACCGAGAGAGAATTCTTTTCGCCTTTGACGCGGTCGAAGATCTACCGGAAACAGAGGGTCCTAAATTTGTATTCATGCACATTGTCTCTCCACACCCACCCTTCGTATTTGGACCTAATGGTGAGGAAATTCCCCATACCGATGCCTACACTTTAAAAGATGGTGTTTTTCAAGGAGATCGAGCGGCTTACATCGAGCAATATACGGATCAGTTGGGTTTTTTAAACGAGAAGACATTGACCATGCTGGAGCACATCATCAGGAATGCTGATGTACCCCCGCTCATTATCTTACAGTCCGATCACGGTCCAGACTCAAGCTCTATGGAGGGTGATTCAGGCTCGCCGGTATCCTATCTGAAAGAACGTATGTCCATCCTCAACACATTATTTCTCCCTGGTTGTGATGCAGAGCAGCTTTATTATCCATCGATCACCCAAGTGAATAACTTCCGAATCCTGTTTGACGCATGCTCTGGGGGGAATAACGGTCTGCTCGAAGATCGCAGTTACAACTCGACCTATCAGACCCCGTACGACCTTACCGATATCACAAGCGCCTTACGTTGATGATAATCGGTCACATTTCGACACTCATTAAATTGCGCATCTATTCCTCTTAATAAAAAAAAATGCGCACAATATTGTGCGCCGGAAAGAACTACCCCTGCCCTTTCGAGCTCAGGGCAAGAAATTCCAGGGATTCACTTTACCATAATCGTCATTCATCATCTCAAAATGCAGGTGAGAACCGGAGCAGTTTCCTGTGCATCCCATTCCCCCGATCACGTTCCCCTGGAAAACGGCCTGACCACAGACAACATTAATCTGGCTAAGGTGTGCGTAGAGCGTTTGCCAGCCATTCCCATGATCGATCACAATCACATAACCGTAACCCCAGTCATTCCAACCGGAGTACACCACAACGCCTGAGTCGGAGGCGAAGATGGCATTCCCTGTGCTGCCTGCCACATCGATCGCTGGATGTACGGAGCTGTAATCAAACCCCGATGAATAATGGGAGGGTGCAGGCCAGATAAACGTTCCCGTTCCTACTGGACCATCATAAATCGAGCCACACGCGCCGGGGCCCAGAATTTTCGCCACCCCCGGATTTGATCGACTGATCCGGGGCGCGCTCCAAGACACCAACGCTCTCTTTCCACCAGGGACAATGATCATCGTTCCTGCCTCAATGGAGGGGTTTTCAGGATCCATGGTTGGATCGAGTTCATTCCCAGGCCAATCGAGGATTTCCTCCGTCTCAACACCAAAGAATGCGGCCACCCCCTTGAGCCCATCCCCCTCATGCCACGTATACAGAGTCCCATCGATCGGGGGGATATTAAGTTCCTGTCCCGGACTGAGGTTGTGGGCATCATCCTGGAGGACATCAAAATTCCCCCATAACACGGTCTCAGGTTTTATGCTGAAGTTCTCCGCAATCCCAAACAGCGTATCACCTTGTTGGACATGGTACTTGAGGACAACGAGGCGAGGTCGATCCGGGAACACTGTATGCAGCTCATTAACTCGAGAAATGCTCCCAGTTGTCTCCAGGCCATTTGTGTAGGTAGGAAGATCGGAGACGCTCAATCGGGTATCCGTGGTCTCCTCAACGGGTTGGCTCTCATCGATTAGCGGTGCCTGGGTGGCTGCATCTGTGGGCAGCGTGTCCCAGCCTAACCTGATCGCTGAAACTCCGATGGCGATGACAACCAGGAGCGCAATGTGCCCTGAAAT
>CBDVCG010000138.1:0-5824 GCA_965372425.1 uncultured Anaerolineales bacterium | reverse complement strand
CTGGAATCAGATCTTTATCGTATCCGGCACTCAACCGCACATGTTATGGCGCAGGTCGTGACTGAGATGTTCGAACCCGGTGAGGCCAAGGTGGCCATCGGGCCGCCCATCGCGGAGGGTTTTTACTACGATTTTGATCTCCCTCGTTCCCTCACGCCGGAAGACCTGGAGAGCATCGAGAAGAGGATGCGCGAAATACTCGCTGGAAACTTCGAGTTCAAGCGCGAAGTTCTTTCGGCGGATGAAGCACGCAAGCTCTTCGCGGATCAGCCCTACAAGATCGAGCTTATCGATGGCCTCGACGCTGGAGGTTTGGATGAATATGGCGAGCCGATCGATGAGAAGCCTGAAATATCGATCTACACGCAAGACACGTTCACGGATCTATGTCGAGGCCCGCATGTCGCAAAAACGGAGGCGATCAATCCGGATGCGATCAAGCTTCTGAAAGTCGCCGGGGCATATTGGCGTGGTGATGAAAATCGTCCCATGCTGCAGCGCATCTATGGCACGGCATGGGAGTCTGCGGATGATCTCGAGCAATACTTATGGAGGCTCGAGGAGGCGAAGAAACGCGACCATCGCCGGGTGGGAAAGGATCTGGACCTCTACAGCGTGAATGAAGCGGTAGGTCCTGGTTTGATCCTTTGGCATCCAAAAGGTGGAATGGTGCGCAAACTGGCAGAAGACTTCTGTCGTGATGAACACGAAAAGGGTGGATACGATTTTGTCTACTCTCCTCACATCGGCAAAGCCAGCCTGTGGGAGACGAGCGGCCACCTCGATTGGTACCAGGAAGCGATGTATTCGCCGTTGGACATCGACGGGCAGCAATATTACCTAAAACCGATGAACTGTCCTTTCCACGTGCAGATTTTCAACAGTCGCACGCGCTCCTATCGTGATCTGCCGCTTCGCTTCGCCGAATGGGGCACGGTGTACCGTTATGAGCGTAGCGGTGTGTTGCATGGGTTGCTGCGGGTACGAGGATTCACGCAGGACGATGCGCATATCTTTTGTCGTCCAGATCAAATGCCGGAGGAGATCGACCGAGTTCTCGATTTCAGCCTCAATATCCTGCGTGCCTTTGGTTTTGAAAACTTTCAGGCCTACCTCTCAACACGCAACCCCGAGAAGGCGGCTGGGGACCCAGAGGACTGGGATGCGCCGACGGAAGCGCTGCGCCAGTCGCTCGAACGCGAGGGGGTACCCTACATTGTCGATGAGGGCGAGGCGGTTTTCTACGGCCCGAAGATTGACATCAAAGTAAAGGATGCGCTCGGAAGGGAATGGCAGCTGAGCACGATCCAATTCGATTTCACGCTACCGGAGCGCTTTGATCTGGCCTACGTCGGCGAGGACGGGGAAGAACATCGACCCTACATGATCCACCGAGCCTTGTTGGGTTCGATGGAGCGTTTTATGGGCGTGCTCATCGAGCATCATGCCGGGGCATTTCCAGTGTGGCTTGCACCCGTTCAGGCAGTGCTCATTCCCATCGCCGACCGGCACGCCGAGTTTGCCCACAAGGTGGCCGCAACGATGAAAGAAGCGGGCGTGCGCGTGGAGGTGGATGACCGCGGGGAGCGGATGAATGCCAAGATACGTGATGCTCAGATGCAGAAAGTCCCCTATATGCTCGTCATCGGTGATCGAGAGGTCGATGCAGGAGCTGTGTCGGTCAGACTGCGTTCAGAAGAGGATCTCGGCTCAATGCAGATTGACCCGGTGATCGAGCGCATCCAGGCTGAGGTCGTTGCGCATTCCTGAACTACTCTATGTTTTTATTGGTAAGGACGGTGACAGTACGAAGATGGCTGGATATAATACATTTTAATAGAAAGATATTGGAGTTTTCAAATATGCGATCCATCGTGACTGGTAGTTTTCTGACTTTGGTGATCCTGCTTCTGGGTGTCAGTACAGCTTCAGCCGATTATGAGAACGATTCCACGGAAGTCGGCGCTGCGCCGATCTGCCCAACGCGCCTGCATCTAAGACATCCTGGAATGTGCTCCGAACAAGGCTCAAGAGAAGATGTCGTCGAACGAGCCCTGGAGGGGATCGACCCGCAGCGGCCTCTTCCTGTGTCAAGAATCGATCCAGAATTGGGTGATGTCCCCTTCACATATATACGATCGAAAAGCAAGAAAGGGACCCCGCTGTACATGAGTCTCGATGAGGCCTTCGCGAAGGAGGATCCCTACAGAACGGTTGAGCCGGGATTTGTTTTCTTCTCGTGGATCGACCAATTCCGGAATGACGATGGCAAGAAAGTCTACATGATTGCCCCCGGCGTCTACGTGCGCAGCAGCGGCGTTTCACCTCTGGCTCTTCCCACATTCCGGGGGATGAGCTTTTCGCGAACACCGGACAAGCCCTTTGCATGGGTGCTTGCGAGGAATGAGACGAGGGCTGGTCCAGGTCTTGATCAACCGTTCACAGGGCGATGGCTAAACAGGTTTGATGTGGTCACCGTTTTCGATATCGAGGAGATTGGCAATTGGACATGGTATAAAGTTGGTCCGAATGACTGGGTGGATGATCACTCGCTCGGGATCGTATCCCCAGATCCAGAGCAGCCCGAGGGTGTCCTGGAGAATCGCTGGATCTCGATCAACCTTTATGAACAGACGATGACCGCGTATGAAAACGGTGAGATGGTATACGCCACGCTGATTTCAAGTGGATTGGATGGGTGGTGGACACAGCCGGGCGTATTTCAGATTTATTCAAAACTCGAGAACGACCCGATGCAGGGCGCATTCGCGGCTGACCGCTCAGACTATTACTACTTAGAGGATGTCCCATGGATCCTCTACTATGATGAATCCCGCGCCATTCACGGAGCTTATTGGCATAACGGCTATGGCTATCCTCGCTCACATGGTTGTGTAAACATCTCGCCGGCGGACGCGGAATGGTTCTTTAACTTCGCCAATGAAGGAACCTGGGTAAATGTCTTTGATCCAACAGGTGAAACGCCAACGGATGCAGAACTCTACGGTGCGGGAGGAGCGTAAGGAAACATACTTCCCTGGACCGGAAGCTTGATCGAAGCCCATATATAGGGGGTACAAAAGTACCATGCCCTTGTGACTCCGCATGAATCTACAATTATGGTTGAAAATGCATTAGCCAGCCATAACAGCGATTATAGGAGTTATTCCCATATGTATGCAGACAATGAGCTTCTCATTCCACCGCATGTAGTCAATCACTTACAAAACGCACGTGGCGCAGAATGGGGGAGCTTGGTGGATAGTGTCAGTCGGCTGCCGGAGGATCACACCGAGCGACTGGCATTTTCTCTTATGATGATCCGGCTGGATGGCTGCCTGAATTGTGAAACCGATTCTTATCGGGCGATGAAAGGGTGTGTCGCGTGCGCAAAGCAGACTCTCCGGCGGTACAAAGGTTCGGATCGTGAGCTTCGTGTGGAATATGAGAAAGCTTTAGTTGATGTTGAATCGTTCCTCGCCGTCAGCATCGTTCCTCCCCGTATTGAGGAGCCGGTTTCAGCAAGAGCTGCTTGAAAAACATCAAAAATTATTCTCCACCTCCGGGGGCTGAATGAACGTCTCCGGTTTTTTGTATGCACCATGGTGTGATTTGACCATGTGATAGACTCTATCTTGTGTGACACCCTCTGAAGTCCGGGAACGAGGCTGACCCCGGACTTCTTCGCCTATGGAGGAGCCCAATTCTATCCACTTTAGAGAGGATCCTGTTCATACTTCTTCTCGGATCCTCACTTATACTCACCAGCTTAGGCTTGCGCCGAATTGTTCGCACGATTCGGAGGGGCGCGGGTTCACCTGACCTCAGCCGCATCCTCAGCCGGTTACCGGGTGTTGCCGCGAGAGCTCTCACCTTTCAAGCCGTCTTTCGCGAACGGAGGTGGGTCGGACTTTTCCATGCTATGGTGGCGTGGGGCTTTATCTTCTACCTTCTCGTCAATATCGGGGATGTGCTCTGGGGCTTCCTCCCCGGGTATGAATTTCTGGGAAGTGGGACGGCGGGAAAGGTTTATCGAACATTTACAGACATATTCAGCGTCAGCGTACTCATTGGGATGACGATGCTGCTGGTGCGCCGGTTTCTCCTGCGCGATAAGGGACTGCAGCTTCGTGAGCGTACGCCCCTGTTATCGAACGTTCGGCGGGACATTCGGAGAGACTCTGCCATCGTGGGTGCCTTCATCCTCGTGCATGTCGGTGCACGGTTTGTGGGAGAGAGTTATCAGTTGGCGCTTCACGGGACAGATGTGTGGCAGCCGTTTGCTTCTCAAGTTAGTCGTTTATGGACAAGTTGGTCAACCAGTGCACTGGAAACCGGGGTACATCTCTTTTGGTGGCTCGCCATCGGTGGCATCCTCTTGTTCCTTCCCTATTTTCTTTTTTCAAAACATATCCATCTTTTCCTCGCTCCTGTCAATGATCTCCTTCATCCTGATCGCCGCTCCATGGGCGAGCTAGACGCGCTCGACTTTGATGACGAGAGCGTCGAGCAGTTCGGAGTTTCGAATATCGAAGACCTGTCCTGGAAAGGTCTGCTCGATGCATATGCATGCATCATGTGCAATCGCTGTCAATCTGCGTGCCCGGCCTACGTCACCGGGAAAATTCTATCTCCCGCTGCGTTGGAAATAAACAAGCGCTATTTCCTTAACCGTGAAGGAGCGAAACTCGCACGAGGTGAGGCAAGCAACGTCACGATGGTTGATTTCGCCTTGCCAGAGGAGGCGGTGTGGGGTTGTACCAGCTGCGGCGCCTGTGTCGAGGTGTGCCCGGTTGGGAATGAACCTATGCGCGACATCCTGGAGATTCGTCGGCATCTTGTGTTGATGGAGAATGCTTTTCCGGAAGAACTCCAATCTGCGTACCGCGGGATGGAGCGATCGGCAAATCCGTGGAACGTGCCCCCTGAAAAACGCATGGCCTGGGCGGATGGGCTGCAAGTTCCAACCGTGGCTGAAAAGCCTGATCCCGAATTGCTTTGGTGGGTAGGTTGCGCGCCCTCGACGGATCCCCGTGCGCAGAAATCTGCGCGCAGCTTTGCGGAGATTCTCATCCACGCAGGGGTCGATTTTGCTGTGCTCGGAACAGAAGAACGCTGCACCGGAGATTCCGCACGCCGCTCTGGGAACGAATACCTGTTTCAGGAACTGGCTGTGGCGAACGTCGAGACTCTCAACGGCGTCAACCCCCGACGCATCGTGACGTCCTGTCCACATTGCCTGCATACCCTCTTAAATGAGTACCCTGCCTTCGGTGGGAATTATGAAATCATTCATCATACCCAGTTGTTAGAAGAGCTCATCCAGACTGGAAAAATCGTCCTTGACCGAGAGGGCGGTTCTACTTCGTTGGCCTTCCATGACCCTTGCTACCTCGGGCGTCAGAACAATATCTACGACGCCCCGCGCAATGTCCTGGAGGCGAGTGAAATCCAATTGCACGAGCTGCCGCGTTCACGAAGAGAATCTTTTTGCTGTGGCGCCGGCGGCGCACAGATATGGAAAGAGGAGGAAGCCGGCGATCGCAGGGTTAGCACGGAGCGGATCAACGAAGTGATCGAGGCTGGGGAGAATACGCTCGCGGTCGCATGCCCGTTCTGCATGATTATGCTGGAAGATGCGGCGAAATCCGCGCCAGAGATGGTTGAAATCCGAGATGTTGTGGAGATCGTGCGCGCAAGGCTGGAGCCGCAGGAATGATCCAGGGTCGGGCGTCTACCCTGGGACCTCACGAGGAACTCGAAAGTTGTCCCCCCTGTTCCACTGGTGGTTGAGAATCAGGCTAATTACTTCTCCTCGATGATG
>CBDVCG010000137.1:0-5853 GCA_965372425.1 uncultured Anaerolineales bacterium | reverse complement strand
GATCATCTCTGGTTCGTCTTCGATGCATACTACTCGCTTGGGTTCCATCTCCATCAAGCGTCTCTCCGATTTAGTACCCAAGTAGTGTATCACAACGCCGTTTCCGCGCAACGAGCCATATCTCCTACAGGAAGAGGGGGAAATTCAAGGTATTCGACACAAGATTCGAGCGATTTATGAGCTGATTTGACCATCCGAAGGATGCGGACGTAGATGCGGGGGCTTGGTCGCAAGGCGTAATGCCTCTTCGATATTACTTACCGAAATTAGACCGAGGAATTGCCCCGACTCGATGACTGGAAGCGCGGTGATGTCATGCTCATCCAGCAAGCGCTGCGCCTCGCTAAGATCATCTTGAAGATGGATCGTGGGTCTTTCTTTTATCCGGAGTTCCCGGAGCAGAACGCCTGATCGAGACATCTCAACAGCATCGATAAGAGCTTCCCGAGAAACGAGACCAATGTACTGTTCGCCTTCAATGAGGGGGAAATGGGTGTGTGACGTTTGCTGCATCACACCGAGAGTGTCAAGCACGGTCGTATTCGCGTAAAGAGGTGGGATGCCCTTCGAATAAGCCTGCGAAACTTTCACACCGGCCAACCGGCTGCGGATGCGCACGCTCTTTCGCTCGTAACTCGCGCCCATATAGATAAAAACTGCGATGAAAATCCAGATTAGATTGAAATTACGCACCCCCCAAACGCCGAGTAGGAGTGCCAATCCCTGTCCAATTACACCCGCGGTGATCGTCGCACGTGCGTAGGACATCCGGGAAGCCAGGAGCGCACGGAACATCCGACCGCCATCGAGGGGGAAGGCAGGGATGAGGTTGAATGCTAAAAGAAAGAGGTTGGAAACAAAGACATAATCGAAGATTCGTTCGACGCTTACGCGGCTAAGTCCTGCAAATATGAGCGGTGTCCTCGAGAGGACTAGGTCAAAGCCAGCCAAAAGTCCAAGGATAATCATGAAAACAGCAATGAACACATTCGCGATCGGACCTGCTGCTGCGATAACGAACTCTTCTTTTGGATTCTCCGGGATCCGGGCGAGCTCCGCGACCCCACCGATGGGAAGCAGCACGATCTGCTTGACCTCGACATCATAATGCTGTGCTGCCAGGCTGTGTCCAAGCTCGTGGAGAAGGACGATCACGAAAAGGATGAGGATCGCAACCAATCCCATGATCGCCCCGCCAATCCCACCTCGAGCCATCACTCCAAATTGAAGCACAGCCCATAAGAGAATGAGTGGAAACGTGATATGCATCCGAACGCTGATGCCCCGGATTGTCCACAACTTGAACGAACGATTCATACCAAGCTTCCTATATCCAAAGATCAGGCCTCGAGAAAGACGATCCTATTTGCTGTATAGATGCGATGGGCTACGGGAATCTTTCGACTGGAATTCAGTGTTGGAACGTGGCGATGCTACGGCCAGATTTGATAAAAAGCTTGTGGGATGACCGCACTTTGTGGATCTAGATATCCGGCCTCCACCATTTCTTGGGCAAGATCAACCCCGACATAACGAATATGCCAGGGCTCATAAATGAACTCCCCGTCAAGCGGGTAGATGCGGTTGTCATAGGGCCAGACCTGGATCGTCTTGAGGGGATAGCTCAATACAAAACCGTAAATGTGCGCGTTCATCTCCAGCCAATCGAAGGCACGCAGGTTTCGCGGGTCCTTCGAATCCACATGCAAACCCGGCCAGACCACATCGAGAGCCGTCCCCAACTGATGCTCGCTGTGCCCGGGGTGAGCAAGGTAAAAATTCGCCGATTCGGGTTGGAGGGTAGATTCGCGTTGGAATACCTCCTGCTGGTATGCATAGCTGCGGTATCCGGAGAATATCTCGAGCTTGACATCATCCAGGATGGCTGCACCCTTCATTTCCAGGAATGCTTCACTCGCCGCCTCTTGGAGACCGGGGTCATACCAGCGGGGCAGCCCGTGATCGCGGTCCACAAGCGTGTTCAGAGGCGCCCCGAGGATGAGGTGCATGACGATATAAAGATCAATGAGGAAATTCATGGAGGGCAATCACAACCCCAGTGTGTTTGAAATCTCCTCCAAAGCAGATTCTTCTCTTTGGCTCACGTACTGCCCCCCTATGCCAAGAAAGCCGCCCTCTTTCGCTGCTTCCGCAACTGCGGTCGCGACTACTACGAGCCATTGTTTGAACCCCAGCATTTCCAACGAATCCGCTTTCTCGGCGACAATGTCCACACCTTCACGAACCTTATCAAGAATGTAGCGCTTTGCAGTCTCTTGATCTGCAGACTTTGGAATTTGATCCTGTGCAAACGATTCTTTCTCCTCGGTCATCTGCTCGAAGTCAGCTGCGATGTCGGCTACCAACTCCCTGGCATGACCAGGCGGATCCGCCTTCTGGATCACTTCGCCCATGGCTTTCATCTCCTTGAGCATGCCTGTGAAGCTGGGATCGGCGAACATCACATAGAAACCCGCATAGATGGGCGTCTTCATGATCTCAAGCCAGTCATCGATAGCGTAATCTGTTTTCGTCGTCATGGGTAACCCTTTCTACTCAGCTCTGGTCGTAAATGGCGCCCCGCGTTCCCAGAAGTACTCGAACATATCCTGCTATTGTTTGATAGCGCCCAGATCCGAAGTACCAATATTGTACTCGCTCAACCCCTCGCCCATTCCAAACGCGCTGTAGTGCAAATTCTGACTCCCCGTTCTTACGACGACAGAAATCCGCCATCGACCGGGACGAGCGCGCCGTTCATATAGCTCGACATCTCACTCGCCAGGACGAGGATGAGTCGTGCGATCTCATCGGGGTCACCCATGCGCCCCAACGACAACCGGCTGGAGAAGTGATAGCCATCTTTGAGCAGTCCGGGGTCTTTGAACACCTCTTTATAAGCTTCCTTCACACCTTCAGTCTTTATGCCGCCAGGCAACACTGCATTCACCCGGATTCCCTTCCTTCCAAAATCGCGCGAGAGAGATCTGGTCAGCGCGGCGACCCCTGCCTTGCTGATGGAATAATGTGCTAGATCGTCTTTGAATGGGATCATCGCTTCGATCGAAGAGACATTTACGATCGTCCCACCCTTCTTCTTTTTGAGCAATCGCTCAATGAAGTGCTGGCACATCCAATAAGCCGAATATAGGTTCACACCCATCAGGTGATCCACGAACTTCTCGTCGGTTTCGAGAAACTCCTTGAATGGAAAGATCCCTGCGTTATTGATAAGGATGTCCGGTACCTCCTCGTGCAGGCTTGCCCAGAAGGTGTCGATCGCATCCTTCTCACCCACATCCACTTTATAGGTGATCACTGACCCGGTCATTTCACCGAGTTCATTCCTCACCTTCTCGAGCCCTTCCTTATTGATATCCAGCAGGAGCAAATCTGCACCGGCTTCTGCAAACCGTCGCGCAGTAGCAGCACCCATCCCTGCGGCTGCACCGGTGATGATGGCTGTCCTTCCCTGTAGGGATAATAATTCTGGAAGAGCTATATTCGAGGTCATTTACAACTCCATTTTCTATCGGTCCATGTTGGTTGAGTTTTTATTAAATGTAATAGCCCTTACCCATAGGATAGTACAGGGACAACAAGGTACGATGATGGTGTTTGCCATTAAATTTAATGGAGGTGAGATCTCCGATGGTGCTACTCGCCCGCAGGTGCTCCTTCAGTTGGTTCCTGCGGACTGACGATCCACATAAAGAGGTACAACAGCAAGCCACCACCTCCGATCAATGCAAAGGCAACAAAAATGAGTCGTACGATGATTGGATCGATGTTGAAATACTCCCCCAAGCCGCCACACACGCCGCCCAATATTCTTTGGTCCTGGGAGCGATAGAGCTTCTTTGCGCCTTCCGCCATGATGACCCTCCTTATTTCAATCGACTTAGATTAGTGGATAATGCGTATTGTATATCTATGATTCGATAAATTCAATTCATCAAAAAAAATTAAAGAGGCGTCGTGTCTTAAGCTAATGGAGTGCCCCTATGGGCCTCACTTCGGACTGTTCTGTAGGGTGCGAAGCAGTCTCAAGCTATGAGCCCGGAGGTTTAGCTCCGGGCGGGGACACGGCAGGTCATTACGAGCGGAGGCGCACCCGCCGGAGCGTGGCAATCCCCAACTTAATTTCCATTAACTCTACAGTGGAGATTGACACATCGCTTATGCTCATCGCAATGACACATCGAGGTTAATGCTATTTTCGAGCGGAAGCGGGGCCACCGGAGCGTGTCAATCTCCAAAATGGTTTTTTCGTTTACCCATCGGGAGAGTACTACGACAACGCCGATTGAGCTGGCGTTTTCTCGCAATGACATTAATGAGGAACCTATAGATTCAGCCCTGGGTGAACCCAGGCATATTCAGCCCAACACCCGCTCCCCAATCCCTAATCCCACCTCCTTTGTGCCCCATTCCTTGATGCCCTGGCGCCTAGCAAGAATCAAAAAAGGCGGAGGAAAGATCCTCCGCCTCTTCTCTTGATTTCAGGCTACCCAATCTCACTCGGCATGAAACGCCATGATGATCACATCTTCCTGTTGATCATCGATGGTGCGTTCGGCGAGCATTTCCAACTTTGAACCATCAGCTGTTACGTTGTATTCCTGGGCCTCATCAAGCAGCTGAAAGAAAATCTGCTCTTGGTCCATGATGGGCTGGTCACAAAGCAAATTTGTGATAGATCCAATCTCGATATCGAGATCGGTCCCATCCGACACAAACGTCCCCTCGAAGGTATTACAACCTCCAGAACCATTGACGGTGTCGTTCACCTCGAACTTCACTGTCGAGTCGGGATCATCCAGCGGCGTCGTAGCAGAACCATCAGGGGGCGTGTATTCCTTCAACACCCAGATTGGTCCGATCAGGTCGGCAGCCGGATGCTCGGTGGCTGTGGGCTCCGGCGGAACGTCCGTCGCCGTCGCCTCAGGCGGTATGGGTGTCTCGGTAGCCGCTGGTGTGTTTGTAGGCGCCTCTGTGGGTCCAACTACCTGGATCGCCACCCAGATGGTCTCGCCGAAGGGGACATCCTCATTGGTGAACATCTGCCACCAACCCGCATATTCTCCACCCGTGTTGGGTGCCACGAGGTCAACATACATGTCATAGGTTTGACCGGATTTGACCTCACTATCTACATCCGTATTCTCCCCATTCATGCGGTCCCCACGCACGAACCCGAGGTAGTATTCCTCCGTCCACGTGCATGTGCCGGAGTTCTTGATTCGCCAACCCTTGGCGAATTTTTCACCCGGCTGGAGCTTGGGAAGATCGGTGAAGTCGTGGTCATCGTAGCTGAGATCTCGTACGAACTCCATGCCGTTGATGCAAGCTGCCGGCGTGGCAGTTGGCCCGGGCGTTTCGGTCGCTTCAGGTGGCGCCGGGGTGGGAATCTCATCTGGTGAAAGATTCAGGTAACGCTCATACAGCCTCGCCATCGTGCCGTTGTTCTGCAGCTGAGTGAGGGCGTTATTGATTTGCTCACGCAATGCACCTGCCCCCTGCGGTACAGCAATCGCAAAGCGCTGCAGGTTCAGACTTTTTCCAACCAGCTTCACACCCGGATCGGCAGCGGATTTCTGTGCCGGGAGGAAATCCATCACAACGAGATCAAGCCGGTCTAATGCAAGGTCGTTGACCGCATGCTCGGGTTTGGCATATGCGTAAAGCTGGTCCTGTGTAATGATGCCGGTCCCAACCAGCGTCGACTGCGCCCAGTCCTGGTATACCGTCTGATCCTGGACACCCACTCGCTTCCCGCTGAAATCGGCCGGGGACGAGACCGAATCAATGTCCGAACCCTCTCTTGCAAGGACGCCGTCCTCGCCGACATAG
>CBDVCG010000136.1:0-5857 GCA_965372425.1 uncultured Anaerolineales bacterium | reverse complement strand
ATTGTTGGATTATGGCCCTTGCTTAATTATCTTCTTGGGGATCTGGGTCGGTTTCCTCTGAAGATTCCTCGGCATGGTCAGACACAGAGTCAGAAGGTTGCGATGCTTCCATGGGTTCAACCAGTTCCTCGATGGTTTCTGACTCGGCTTCTGCGACTTCCGTCGCACTTGCCTCAGCCGCTGCCGCGGCCGCCTCTTCCGCCTCAAGCTCGACCTGGAGGTCCGCAAATATTCCTTCAGCCTCTGCTTCGGGGTATTGAAGTTCCTCGAATTCGTAGGCCGATTCGGGGGGTTCCCCTTCGTGATGGACTACGACGGTGATTTCTGGAATCAAATCGATGGTCAATCGGACCGGTACTTCGTGAACCCCTAGCATCTTTATCGGCTGGGTATCGATCTGATTTCGATCGATGACCGCCTCCGTTTCCATCTCGATGGAGTCAGCGATCATCGCAGTAGTTATCGAGCCATAGAGTTTCCCGGTTTCTCCAGCCTTCACGGGGAAATAAAGCTTCAGATCCGACAAACTACCAGCGACGTCACCGAGTTCCGTGTTCAGCCGCTCGCGCTCAATGGTGGCTGTCTCTCGAATGCGTTCGGTCTGTTTGAGCATGCTGGGGGTTGCCAACGCAGCCAAACCTTGAGGAAGCAAGTAGTTGCGGCCATACCCATCGGCAACTTTCTTCAAATCCCCAGCTCGACCGAGTTTGTGAATATCTTTCAACAACAGTACTTTCATAATGATCAAGCCCTTTCTGCAAAATTTGAGCGCCGCATGCGGCGCTCCGGGCGAAGGGTACAACGCCCTGCGCGGCGATTGTACCAGAGGAACCCAACACGGTCAAAGCAGCTAATGCCAATAATGATTGCAAACGGGACCCAGTGCGTTCATCTGAAGCCCATGCGCCCGTTAATCTACAAGAAAGATGTGCGTACCATCTCTATTCTTCTGAAAGCAGCCTGGCCACCATCCCTAAAAGTTGATCTCGCGAGAAGGGCTTGAGCAGATAATCCACGGCTCCGGCACCCATCCCCTCATCGATTTCGGATTGCTGACCCTTCGCCGAGATAAAAGCAACAGGGATGTGCTGGATCGTGACGTCGTTGATGATTCTCCGGCAAACCTCATATCCGTCCATGCGCGGCATCCTGACATCAAGTAAGACGAGATCGGGTCGCTCCTTATAGACCATCTCAAGGGCGTCCTCGCCGTTGGCTGTCACGATGACATCATAACCCTCGTATTCCAGGGTAAAAGAGATAAGTTCCCGAATGTCGCGTTCATCTTCAGCGATGAGGATTCTGGTCATGCCACGCCGGTCTCCGGGATGACTTGGGAAACCTCATCTGCACCAGGGAGCGCAACCGTAAAGCTCGTGCCGCTGCCGGGGATTCCTTCGCTGGTCACCCAGATCCGACCACCATGCATCTCCACAAGATTGAGCACGATGGAAAGTCCCAGGCCTGTGCCAGCCACGCCCAGGTTGAGGGCTTGCTCCCCGCGGTAAAAGCGTTCGAAGATGCGGTTTTGTTCCTGGAGCGAAATCCCAATTCCTGTGTCGGACACTTCGATTTCTACTGAATCATCCACAGCAGCGGCTTTGAGTGCAATTTTGCCACCCGAGGGTGTGTAGTGAACGCTGTTCTCGACAAGATTTTCTAAAATCTGTCGAACCCGCTCGGCGTCCCCCATAATCATGGGGACGTCTTCCGTAAAAACGATCTCGACTTCAAGTGCTTTGTCGTACTCTTTACACATTTGATGAATGTACGCTTCTGCCTCAGAGAAAATCGTTGAAATGCTAATTGGTTCAATTACGAGAAGGGTTCGACCCGATTCAATCCTCGAGATGTCGAGAAGATCATCCACAAGAATTTCCAAACGGTTGGTATTGATTCGCACGATGTCGAGATACCGCCGCTGCTCGCTGTTCAAGATGCCACTCACACCCATCAGGAGCAAATCCACAAAACCCTTGATGGATGTCATTGGGGTTCGCAGTTCATGACTCACTGTGGCGACAAATTCAGACTTGAGCCGATCGACTTCGACCTCACGCGAGATATCCCGGACAATGGAAACAGTACCGAGAAATTCCTCGCCAAGGACTACGGGTGCAGGATGTACTGCGATGACCCTGCCATCCTCAAGGACGATTTGTTCTGAAATGAATCCGACCTGATCGGGGGAGGGTGTTTTATCACTCCAACCATGTATGGCTTCAGACCATCGACTTCCAGAAGTGCCGTAGACGCCGATGATGTCAAAGACCGGTCCGCTGAGCACGTCCGCGCGCGCCAACCCCAAGATACGTTCTGCGGCCGGATTAAAGAGAAGGATGCCGTGCTCATGGTCTGTCACGATAACTCCATCCGTGATGGAATTGAGGATGGCGCGTGATTTACTCGTCTCAACTTGCTGTACCCGCACAAGGGAGCCGAGGTGCTCGGCCTGATTGCGGATCAGGGCGTACAATTCCGCATTGCTGATCGCAACAGCAATCTGGCTGGCTGCCGCAGTCACAAACCGGAGATGCTCTTGCGTGAAGACATTGAAACGTTGTGCATACAGCGCAATCGTGCCAATGACCTCCTCCGAAGCGATCAAAGGTATCACCAGGGCGCTCTTCTGATTGGGTATGTCATCGTTATATGGCACCCAACGCTCATCCTGAGTGAGGTCGTCAATGATGATCGCCTGTCGATTCCGGATGACCCATCCAGCGAGACCCTCATCACTCGTATAAGGGGATGGTCGTCCTCCTGGGGGAAGATGTTCTGGAAAACCAAACGATGCGCGCAAGATGAGGCTGTCCGTTTCAAGCGGGATGAGGAGAATCGCACCCTGACCTGCGGGCACGACCTCCTGGATAAGGGATAGCGATCGGTCTAGTACTCTGTCGAGATCCAGGCTGGTCGAAAGCTCCGTCGATAGTCGTAGGAGCGTCTCAGTTCTTATGAGATCGCGAGTGCGATCGTGATCCACATCCAAATCTGAGCTTCTCCCCACGGAACTGGATGCAACCCCAGGGGGAAGTGCTCTCGAATCGGATGAACGCATGATTTCAATCGAAGCTTGGAGAAGGGAGCCACACTGTGGGGCGATGGATGCGGCCAGCTCAATATCCTTATCCTCAAACCGCTCCCCATTCCTCTTGTTTGCAGCTAGAAGGAGCCCGATTCTGTTCCCTGCGTTCGTCAACGGAACAATGAGTATGTTTTGAATATTTCCACGCTGAAGCGCAGGGCGAAGCCCAAAATCGTCCACAGTTGTATCTTGAGGGACATTATTGGAAACCCAATTTTCCTGCCGTGTCCATACGGTCGAAAATGGTGCTTCCGGTGGCGACGGAAGTTTGAACCATTCCAGAACGAATTCATCCCGAACCCCGTAGAAAGGGATTTGGCCGCGCAGCAATAGATCAGCTTGATCGTAGATCAAGAAGCCCAGGATCGATACGCTGAGAGAGTCCGCGATTGTTTCTGTGAGCATCTCAAACAATGCTTCCTGATCCTGGATAAGCGGAATAGCTTGAAAGAGCGCGGAAATCAACTCAGGGTCACAGTCGTGCGATTCGCGATGATGGACATCACCCTCTTTCTGTTTTGTGGCTTCAGTCGAGCGGATGGAGGCGGCGACCCAAACAACTCCAATGATGAGCACACCAAAGAAGAGGAGAAAAAATCCCACCAGCAAGGGGTTTATATTGTTCATATCAAGGCGATTACCTACCCATCCAACCGCCGAGCGTTCGCGGATGATTTGGTGACTTGAAAGATGTTTTCAAAGTCTTGTTCGTCGGCTCTTAAGACACCGATGGAAAGTGAGAGCTCGGGTGAAGCATCACCTGACGCGCCATCCATATTGAAAACACCCCCATCTCTAGAAGATAGAAGCGGTGACAGTTCATCCAGGAAGCGCCGCTTCAGCTCCTTGCATATGTCAGCTGCTTGGTGCTTGAAACTGATGATCAAGAAATTTCCGCCTCCGGCATGACCCACGAAGTCGTCATCACCCTGAAGCTCATCGACAACTTCGAGGATTAGGCTGGAGGTGAACTCAAGCACGCGATCCATCGCCATGAATCCATGGTGCGACTTGAATTCAGAGAGATGCATAATGCCGCAATCCAATAGAGTCCAATTATTTTTATAGAGGATGCGGTTTAATTCCTCTTCGATGGCGATCCCGGTTGGGAGCCCTGTCCGCGGGTCGAGCAAATTGTCCCGTTCTGCACGGGCGATGGCATTCTGCACACGGAGTTTAAGTTCTTCGATGTCAAAAGGCTTGGTGATATAGTCGTCTGCGCCAAGTTCGAGCCCGGATATGCGATCGTGGCGATCATCTTTTCGGGTGAGGAATATAATGGGGATATGCCTCGTGCGAGGCCTCATTCTAAGTTCTTTACACACCGCATAGCCATCCATGTCAGGGAGCAGGATGTCGAGTATGATGAGGTTGGGATGCA
Source organism: uncultured Anaerolineales bacterium (assembly GCA_965372425.1). GTDB lineage: Bacteria > Chloroflexota > Anaerolineae > Anaerolineales > E44-bin32 > E44-bin32. Next base: position 1,388 of record CBDVCG010000136.1, on the reverse strand, counting down.
TCTGTCGCGCGGCAGTCAGCACATCCAAACCCCTGGAAGCAACCTCCACCTCGTACCCTTCCCCATCGAAAAAAATGCGGAGCAAATTGGATATATCGAAATCGTCTTCAACAATCAGGATGCGACCTTTCTTCATCCCGTGCCCCTCCTTGTTGATGGATGCCTGACGCAAGTACCCTCAACCGAACGCTGCCTTTTTTGGGCTTGCAAGATCGAGTGAAGTTGAATCAGGTATCATCCCCGCTACAGAGCTTCTCTCAGATGACATTCAATCGATACCATCTCAGTTGAACTTATTCAACCATCTGGGTTTTATCTTACGGTAAACATAGAGACCCAGCAAATACGATAATTGGGCTGTCCAGAGGGCGAAGTGTGTTAATTTGAACTATAAGCGGTTGAGTACGCGACCAAACTGGAGGAAAAGGGATCATGAAATCGCAGATCATTTCCCGGGGGGAGTCTACCTTCTACTCTTTCAACTCTTTCATTTCCTCGAGGATGCTGTAGAGCAATTCGAGCAGTACTTTTTTGACTGATTCTCGATCCGTGGCTATGCATGGCAACATCTTCACTTTAGGGTCAAGATTTAGGGCGATGCGTAAGTCATCAACTTCCCAAGCATCTTCGAGATCCTGTTTGTTAGCGGCAACGACATAAGGAGTTGGCGCGTAAGCACGAAAGGTCTGGAGAATTCCACGCGCTTCCCGATAAGTTTCAGGGCGGGCGCTGTCCACCATCACAATGAAGCCAAGCATTCCTTCCGAGAGGATTTCCCACATAAAATCAAATCGTTTTTGACCCGGTGTGCCGAAGAGATAGAGGACCAAGTCATCATCCACGGTGATGCGCCCAAAATCCATCGCGACAGTGGTGGTCTCTTTAATCCTCTCCGCTTCAGAACTGATCTTCCGTTCGGTGGAAACGACATCGATCTCACTGACCGATTGAATGAATGCGGTCTTCCCGGAGTTGAACGGACCTGTAACGACCATCTTAACAGTTTGCATTTTCCATCTTCCCTTACAAAGTCCGGATTCGATCGATCAGCTTATTTACCAATGAAGTCTGTTTATGTTTGTCGACCGGTGGTAATTGTTGCGCTTGCGGCGGGAGGGGCATGCCCTTCGGACGCACGATTTCGATCAAGCCAGCTTGCAGCAATCCATAAACGATGCGGCGGATCTCGAGATCGTTCATCTTGACCGTCTTCGCAATTTGGCGGATGGAATTTTTCGGGTTTATGTACGAGACCACCTTCCACTCTTCAACCGTCATGTGGACATCTCGAATGTTTGCGCCAGGTCTCTCCACGAAATTCAGCGCCATATCAAGGTTGGGAATCTCTTCCTTGAGCAGCTCCCATTCCTCCATAGAACGGGAGCCCT
>CBDVCG010000135.1:0-5868 GCA_965372425.1 uncultured Anaerolineales bacterium | reverse complement strand
CGCTCGCCTTATGACCCCTCGAACGCTGGAGCGCAACCTTCGATTTGACACAACTGATGGCAGGCTCGTTCAATCTCATATCGTCTTACGCCTCAGGCAGGATTCCCGTGCGACGCTCACCTACAAAGAGCCGCAGGAGCGGCATGAAGTACGCTTGGAATACGAAGTCGAAGTTGATGATTTCAATCGTATGCGTGAGATACTCGACGCCCTCGGATATAAAATCATCTTCATGTATGAAAAGTACCGCGAAACTTTTTCGATCGAATCATCCGAGGTCATGCTGGACGAACTGCCATTCGGAAATTTCGCCGAAATCGAAGGTCCAGACATCGAACAGATTACATCACTTGCGGAACGATTGAACTTAGAATGGGAACGCCGTGTGGCATTGAATTACATTGGGGTATTCGAAGATCTTCGCCAGCGTATGAATCTCCCCTTTCGAGATGCGACCTTCGACAACTTCAAAGATTACGAGGATCTAATTCTGGACGATTTGGGCTACCCTTTTGCAGATCAAGCTGCGCCATCTGATGAGGATCCGGCATGAAGAAATCAATTTCAGATGCAGCTGAGGCCTGGGAAGAAAACACCCTGTCCTCTTCGCTCAAGCGATTCCCCGAAAGAAAGGAAGAAATTGAGACCTCTTCGCACATCGAGGTGTCCCGCGTGTACGTACCCAAGGACGGCGCAGAATCCTACATCGATGACCTTGGTTTCCCGGGAGCGTACCCCTACACACGTGGTGTGCAGGCTACCATGTACCGGGGGCGTCTCTGGACCATGCGCCAGTATGCGGGTTACGCCTCGGCTGAAGAATCCAATGCGCGCTACAGGTATCTGCTTGAAAAAGGCCAGACGGGTCTGAGCGTCGCATTCGATCTCCCAACACAAATTGGCTATGATGCTGATGATCCACTGGCTGCGGGCGAGGTTGGGAAAGTGGGTGTGTCGATATCTTCCCTCAGGGACATGGAAATCCTCTTCGACGGAATCCCGCTCGACAAAGTATCAACAAGTATGACGATCAACGCGCCAGCAGCCATATTGCTGGCTATGTACATCACCGTGGCCAAACGACAAGGTCTGGAAATCAACCAGCTTCGTGGAACCATCCAGAACGATATATTGAAAGAATACGTCGCCAGAGGTACCTACATCTTCCCCCCAAAAGCCGCGATGCGCCTCATCACCGATATTTTCAGCTACTGTCACCGAAATGTTCCACGATGGAACACCATATCTGTGTCCGGTTATCACATGCGTGAAGCCGGATCGACCGCGGTTCAGGAGGCAGCATTTACGATCGCAAACGCGATCACTTACCTCGAGGCCGCTCAAAGCGCCGGTCTCTCCGTCGATGAAGTCGCACCCCAAATGGCCTTCTTCTTCAACGCGCACAACGATTTCCTTGAAGAGGTCGCCAAATTCCGCGCAGCAAGAAGACTCTGGGCCCGGATTATGCGAGAGCGATTTCATGCAAAGGATCCTCGTTCCTTACGGCTCCGTTTCCATACCCAGACAGCCGGTTCAACTCTCACAGCCCAGCAGCCTGAGAACAACGTCGTCCGGGTGACCCTTCAGGCACTGGCTGCTGTACTCGGTGGAACCCAATCCCTTCACACCAACAGCATGGATGAAGCTCTGGGACTGCCGACAGAGCGTGCCGTCCACACCGCCTTACGGACCCAGCAGATCCTTGCGCACGAATCGGGGGTCGCAAATACGATCGATCCGCTGGCTGGATCGTATGCGATCGAATCCCTTACCGATGAGATTGAGGTACGTGCTGAAGCGTATCTTCGGAAGATTGACGAGATGGGGGGCGCGCTCGCAGCCATTGAGAGCGGCTATTTCCAACGCGAGATTCACGAGGCTGCGTACCAAGCACAATTGCAAATCGAGTCCGAGGACAAAATCGTCGTGGGCGTGAACGCGTTCAAGACACCTCAACCAGTTAAATTGGAACGACTGAGCGTCGATGAATCCATCGAACGAGGACAGCGTATGCATCTCGAACGGATCCGATCGGAACGCGATCCGGAACGAGCTGAGGCCATACTGGATCATATTTCTGAAGCCGCTACCGGTGAAGAAAGCCTCATGCCGATTTTCATCGAGGCAGTTGAGGCAGATATTACCCTTGGTGAAATCTGTAATGTGCTACGTGACGTATGGGGCGAGTATCGCCCACAGTTTACGATCTAGCTCTTAGCTCAGCTAAAATTGACGACTTAGAACCGATGCCGGAACTGCGCTTTATTAGAATTTTTGGCAGTCTGATATGAAACCCTAATGTCGTCCAGCACAAGAATTAAAGAGGGCCTATGTTTTCAATCTTGAAAATTCACCATGTTGCCATTGTAGTTGATGATCTCGATGATGCATTATCATTTTGGCGCGATGCCCTTAATCTGGAACTTGAGCATATCGAAGACGTATCCGGGCAGGAATCTCTCGTCGCTTTCCTTCCTGTCGGCGGCTCTGAGATCGAGCTTGTTAAACCCACCTCTTCAGACAGCGGTGTCGCCAGGTATCTCGCCAAGCGCGGCCCCGGGATGCACCACATCTGCATGCAAGTCGATGACCTCGATGCCTGCCTGACACATCTCAGAAAGAACGATGTGCGTCTGATTAACGAGGAACCCGTAACCGGTGCGGGAGGCAGCCGCGTCGCGTTCGTTCATCCCGAAGCAACCCATGGCGTGCTCGTTGAGTTGGTTGAAGTTGGAGTGAAGGAGAACTAAGTCTCCTGAGGCCAGCTCTCGACTCAAACGATCCAATATCGTTAGCTTTGCCTTTCACGCACGTTCATTTAGACAAGAACCGAATTTACTCACACTTAAAAGTATCCTCGAACCATCTAATCCACAGCGATCACCCATATGATCGAAAGATACCTGATCCAGCGTCTATTCCTTGGGTTAAGTACACTCATTAAAAAAATAATCCACATTATCAACAAAGCGGTTATCATAGTGCCCATGGGCGAGCAAATTATGGTGATCGCGGGGTCTGCCAGGTGCCAATCACGGATCCGAAACGTAAGGATCCTTGGGCTGATGATCCTGGGGATTGCTGTACTTACAGCCTGTGGGAGTGATGGGGGGAGCTCTGAGATAGGCGATCCTTCTGCACTACCCACGCCCATCGTTCTTTCCACGCCAGCGCCGGATCCTGCGGCGGTCAGCGAACAGTTTCTGAGCCTTTGGGATGAGGGCGACTATGAGGGGATGTACGCGCTCCTCGACGCTCCCTCACGTGAGGCAAACTCGGAGACGGAGTTTATCGAGCTGCTTGAAGATTTTCGATCTGGAACAGCTTTGAGCAGCATTGATTACGACATTGTCTCTGCGCAAATACATAACCCCTACCTGGCCAGCCTGGCAGCCAATGTCACTCTGCATAGCGGCGCAGCCGGGGAAATCCCATATCTGACTGAGATGGAATTAACACGGGATGGAGCAGATTGGCAGGTGAGTTGGGAGAATACGATCCTCCACCCTACGCTCACGGATGACAAACGGATGAGGCTTCAGGTTATCCTGCCTGAGCGTGGGAGCATATACGATCAGTACGGGACCAGCATGGCAGCCCCGGCTGAGGCGGCGTCATTATGGATTGTTCCCAACCAGATCGGGGATGAGGAAGCCGAAGATTTAATGCTCTCCAGACTTCGGCAATTATTCGATGCAGCCTCGACGGACGATATATTATTCCGCTACGACACCGTCCGAGGCACAGATTTCTATACCGCGCTAGGCGAGGTTTCCCAAGAAGAATATTTGAAATACAGCGGTGTGCTTGACGACGTTGGAGGTGTACAAGCAAGGACATATGATGCAAGATTCTACTCAGGGGATGGCCTCGCACCTTATGCGGGAAGCTACGCCCCCCACGCCTTAGGGTACGTGAGCTGGATTCCAGAAGAAGACCTGGCAAGTTATCAAGAACGTGGTTACTTGCAGGACGAATTTATTGGCCGGATGGGTCTGGAGAGAGTCTTCGATGCGGAACTGCGCGGTGTACCCGAGGGGACCATTTATCTCACGGACGCTGATGGGACCAATCTAGAAATCATCGCACGTCGGGAGGCAGAAACGCCTAATGACATTTACACCACTCTCGACGCCGATCTGCAGAAGATCGCTCAAGAGGCCATTGAAAATTTTGTGGGAGCCGCGGTCGTCCTCGAGCGGGACACAGGAAAAGTACTTGCCCTGGCCTCGGCGCCTGGTTTTGACCCGAACTTATTCGATCCGGAAAACCCACACGGAGCTTGGGGGCTTGGAGAGTTGATTTCATCACCCACGATCCCATACCTCAATCGTGCAACGTTGGGAGTTTATCCCGTCGGATCGGTATTTAAAATCATCACCATGGCTGCAGCCCTTGAATCTGGCGAATTTGAAGCTGATGAAATCTACGATTGTGGACTGGAATTTTATGATCTACCCGGGGTCGTCCTCGACGATTGGCGGAAAGCAAAAGAATGGGACCCCGCCGGCGAGATCACGCTGCAAGAGGGATTATCCCTCTCCTGCAACCCCTGGTTCTACCATATAGGGCTCGAACTATTTAATAAAGGACATACGACTGCGATTCCTGATATGGCGAAAGCGTTTGGGCTCGGCCAGGAAACCGGATTTGAACTCGACGAAGAAGCCGGCTTAATACCGGATCCGGAAAACAAGCCCGATATTCTAGGCGAAGAGTGGAGCGAATATGACCACGTGGGGTTGGCGATAGGTCAGAGCTACATGCAAGCGACCCCTCTCCAGGTCGCCCGCTATGTGGCGGCAGTCGGCAACGGTGGCTCGCTGCTCCGTCCGCAAATCGTCGAACGTATCGAGACCGCCGATGGAGAGGTGATCCATCAATTCGAGCCCGAGGTTCAGGGTCAGCTGCCCTTGAGCGCTGAAAATCTCCGCTCCATCCAGGAAGCCATGGTCAACGTGGTCGAAAATCCAAAGGCTACCGCTCATCGTGAATTTCGCGGGCTCAATCTGAACGTCGCCGGTAAAACTGGAACGGCCACAAGCGGGATTGGCACGGAGTCACACGCATGGTTTACGGCCTATACCTTTGAGGAACGTGAAGATCTCCCCGACATCGCCGTGGCGGTCCTGCTCGAAAATCAGGGCGAGGGTTCGGACTGGGCCGCGCCGGTGGTTCGCCGCATTATCGAAGGGTACTTCCGGGGGAGACCGATCTTGCGCTATCCATGGGAGTCGCAAATTCGCATTGATCGGGTAGAGGAGCCTGAGGAAGAAACGATAGAGGAATCAACCGAGTAGGTTCCTGAATGGTGTGTTCGCTTCGCCCATATATCAAGTACCCCAGCGCCGTCTAGAAAAAATCATTTCCCCTCTTAATAATATGGAAGTGTGACATAAGTGTGCATGCGTTAGCTCATATTGGCTGGTTTCAATTCATCCGTAATCCGGCTGAGCCCTTAAAATCCTTCGGACGAACGATCCAGGATCTGTCTCTATCCTATTGAGTCTGGAAGATCGCCATCCGGTCACAGATGCAGCCCGCGCCTCCCTGTTTGACCCAAAACCTCCCGCAGGTTTTTTTACCCTGCGGGAGGTTGTATTGCATCGGAACCATCCTCAGGCTGTCTTCTACCATCATGAAATGGTGAGCCTTCGTGTTCAGCACATCCTGGAGGGAGGTGCAAGCAAGAACTTGATGACCGATAACAAGGCGAACATTCATGTCATCTCAAGCGTCTCTTTGCGAAGCGATTTCCCTCTGCGATGCAGGGGATTGCTCAAGCGGTAAAGCTGCTTCGGGGTGACATGAGTTGAGGTTTCGTCCTGTTTGAACCGCGCTATACGTGCTGTAGATTCACTCGCACAT
>CBDVCG010000134.1:0-5870 GCA_965372425.1 uncultured Anaerolineales bacterium | reverse complement strand
ATTTCCCTATTGAAAGGTCTAAGCTATCGTGCGGGTGTCTTGAGATTCTTCCTGGGAACCGGAATGCAGCAACACCTTTACCTGACCAAATGAGATACAGTCGCCGTCGGTGAGGATGATGGGTCCTTCTATCGTAAAATCATTGACCATCGTCCCGTTCTTCGACCCCAGATCCTCCAACCACCACTGGTTCCCCTGATACGACAATCTCGCATGGTGAGCTGAGACCGTCTCGTCGGCGAGGCGGATTGTGCAATCCACGGCACGGCCGATTAGATTTAACGCCCCAATGCGTGTATTAAGCGAGCCTTCTGAAGTTTCTTCTTCGATTAAGTAGGTTTCTGGAACGTTTGCTCCTCGATCGGTAACACTGCGGAGGTCACGCCAGAGCGCAACGAGGATGAGGGTCAGGAATGCATAGAGAGTCAGGGCCATCAAGACCCTGAGGATCAGCATAAGGACAGATGGGTTCATTTCTCGGATTCTGTTTTTTTGTGAATCGTACGAGTTCGCTGATCGCCAGCAGGTTTTGGAGGAAATGGAGGCGAATATGCTGGTGTCTCGTCTGGAGGACCTCCCGGATCCTCGCCATAAACCAGCCGGATCCCCGCAATGTCTATCACATCTCCCGGCTGCAATAAGTGTTGATTGATCGACCTTCCATTCACGTTCACCCCCGCAGCTGAGCCCACATCGAAAAGCACGAATCGACTATCACGCACTCGGATCTGCGCATGGGTCCGAGATACACGCGGGTCATCGAGAATGAGTTGATTATCGAGTCGACGACCGATATTGATGGTGTAACGGTCTAAGGGGAAATGACGGTTTCCATCAACAATGAGATAAGCCCCTTTCGGCAGTTTGGCCGGATCGTGATTGACTTCCCTCGCCATCTCCTGCGTAAACTCTAGCGGGCTGGTGCTGTGCCATGCGATTACCCTGACCTCATGACGCGAGAGCGTCGGATCCGCAGCGATGGTTACGATGGGCTCGCTAAAGACCATATAACCGGATATTCTAGCGGCCTCCAGCAATCGTTTCGCCAGAGCCTGGTGCAGATCGGGGGCCTCTTTCAGTAGATCTTCAGCATCTCTTGGATGGAATGTAATCGCATATTTATCAGGCGCAAATGCAGCCCCCTCATCGTTTCGGCGAACGCCGTCACTCATCGCCCGCGACAGCTTGATGGCGACATCCGACGGTGACATCTCTAAACCGACGAGACGGTTGAGGGTGCCCTCGAAAAAACTTTCCAAATGATTCTCTATGCGATCAATTTGATGTGCCATGGAAGCTCAAATTATACCGCTGGTGTGAAACTTTGGATGGATTTAGGGCTCAGTTGAATCTTTCTTCCCCTTTTTACCCAAGGCCACAGTGTCATCTTCATATTTCAGTTTCAACCCCAACGGTGTGATCTGATCCCGATCCGTCGGCTTATCCGTGGGTCTGTATGGTGGAGTGATATCGGGAGGACCTTCGGGACCTTCCCCATAAATGAGGTCGATTTTCGCTATCGTGATGACATCACCAGGTTTTAGCGTCTGCTCATCGATCAGTTGTCCGTTAACCCGAGTACCAGCTGTCGATTTCTCATCAATAAGAACATACTTCCCATGACGTACCAACAGTCTGGCATGCTTGCGTGAGATATGTTGATCGTCAAGCACAAGATCGCTGTCCAATCGGCGGCCTATGGTGATGAGATGCTTTTTCAACCGATAATGACGTTTACCCTGGATGATGAGAAATGCACCCGTGGGGGGTTTATCCGTGTCACCCACAACTGGTGTGACAACTTCATCCACTAGATGAAGTGGATCACGACTATGCCATGCAATCACTCGAACGGACCCGGCAGATAAAGTTGGGTCTGTTGCTAGGGTGAAATGGGGGTCCCGGGCGAGCATCAAGTCCGTGCTGGTTAACGCTGTCTTCAGGCTCATTCGGAGCTGGTTCTGAATCTCCTGAGACGAACGCGCGGATTGGGTAAAGCTTACAGGTTCAAGGCTCAAGGTGTATTGATCGGGGACATATTTGTTGCCCACCGCATCTTTCCGAATGCCGGCCCAGATTTCATCTGCCAGTATTTCAGAGAGCGCTTCTACCGACACACCTTTGATCTTGATATCTGAAAGTGATGCACCTAATGCATCTTGGAGTGCGTTTGTCTGCTCATCCATTGAGACGATTATACATGTTTATCTTTAAAGATTATGAGACCTTTTCGTACTATACTCAATGTATGGAGCGTCAGCCGTTTGAAGAGGTAGAACATACAGCAGACTGGGCACTCAAAGTCTGGGGCGTCGATCTCCCGGACCTTTTTATAAATGCGGCTGTGGGCATGATGCAGCTCATGGATGCCATGCCAGCCCAGCATGATCCATTAGTTCGGACGATCAAAATAGACGCCATCGATAGAGAATCCCTATTAGTCGCCTGGCTGGAAGAACTGTTGTTCGGGATGGAAATTCGATCCGTGACCTATCAGGACATAAGAATGCAGATTACTGGAGACACAGCCCTCGAAGCGACGATCGAGGAACTGCCCCTACTCTCAATCGCTAAACCCATCAAAGCCGTAACCTACAACGAACTGGCGATTCGTCCTATTCAGGGTGGTCTGGAAGTTACCATCGTCTTCGACGTATAGGAGGCACATCATGGTGGAGAAGTCAGATATTCGCCGTGTGTCGGATTACCTCTGGGAAATCCCCACCACATATCGGGAGGATATGCGCGTCCCGGTTCGCATTTTCGCAAGTAAGATCCTGCTCGATGAAGCGCTCGGAGATAAATCCCTCAACCAAGCCGTGAATGCAGCCACGCTCCCGGGCCTGGTGGAACATGTCCTGGTCATGCCCGACGTTCATCAAGGATATGGATTCCCCATTGGTGGCGTTGCCGCCACCGCCCTCCCCGATGGCATCATATCCCCCGGCGCGATTGGCTATGATATCAACTGCGGGGTTCGGCTCCTGGCCAGCGAGATTTCATACGAGCAGGCAAAAGCTGATATTCCTGATCTGGCTACCGAACTTTATGGGAATTGTCCAAGCGGCGTCGGTGTGGGAGGCCATATTAATCTCAGCCATAAACAGCTTCAGCAGATCTGTCGTACGGGCTCGAAATGGGCACTCCAGAATGGTTATGCGAGTAAAGACGACCTCGAGAAAACCGAAGAGGGTGGATGCATCGCCGGAGCAGATCCTGGCAGTGTGAGCTCACGGGCACACAAGCGCGGGAGGGGGCAGATCGGAACGCTGGGAGCTGGAAATCATTTCATCGAGGTCGATGTCGTCGAGGAAATCTTCCATCCTGATGCCGCTAGGGCGATGCGGCTCTACGAGGGAGCATTGACTGTACAAATTCATTGTGGTTCGCGAGGTTTTGGACACCAGGTCTGCTCTGATTATGTGAAGGAATTCCAGAGTGCCGTGCGGCGATACGGGATTCGCCTGCCTGATCGAGAGCTGGTTTGCGCACCACTGAGTTCTCCTGAAGGGAAGAGGTACCTCGCCGCCATGGCATGTGCAGCGAATTATGCATTCTGCAACCGCCAGATCCTTGCCCATTACGTGCGAGAATCTTTTGAGAATATTTTCGCTGGCAAGGTGAAGAATTGGGATCTGACGCAGGTTTACGACATCGCTCACAACATGGGGAAGATCGAGGAGCACATCATTCAGGGAAAAAAGATGCGCGTATGTGTGCATCGCAAAGGTGCCACGAGAGCATTTGGACCGGGCTTCTCAGGTCTGCCTGAAGAATATAGAAACCTTGGTCAGCCCGTACTCGTACCTGGCAGCATGGGCACAGCCTCCTGGGTCCTCTTAGGGACGGAAAAAAGCATGCAGCAGTCTTTTGGTTCGACCTGCCACGGAGCCGGACGAGTGATGAGCAGGAGGCAGGCTAAGCGGGAGGTCTGGGGTAAGGATTTACGCGAGCAGTTGGAAGCGGATGGAATCAGTGTACGTGCTAAATCAATGCCAGGTCTCGCGGAAGAGGCCCCGAAAGCATATAAAGATGTCGACGCGGTCATCGATGTCGTCACCGGAGCTGGGATCGCAGAAAAAGTTGCCAGGCTCGTACCTGTGGCGGTTATTAAAGGATGAGCATCAGGGATGATATTGCCTCCTAGCGGGGGCAATACGACTATGATGAGGGTGGTCGCGAAGTTTCGACGCCTCTGGCTTTATGTAATAAGCCAGAACTACCTGTAGCTTCCTAAGGATGATTCTCCCTCCCCGTCACCGCCATCTTCCTCCCACTAGGAACCCCCAGCGGGGGACATGAGCAAACCACGAAAACAGACATATTCTCTAATCGGTGAACAAAGCCCCTCTCTTTTTCAGGTGTATAGATTAAGGAGAGGGGTTCGGGTGAGGGTGAAATTTTGTGATCTCGAAATCACAGACCCAGGGAAAGATGGTTCAATTTCCACCAATACCTGTTTCGGGACTCAAGGAGCTTGCTCCTTCCCATGAGCAAACTGATAAATTCCGGTTTCCTCCCTTTTTTGAACAGTCCCTTTTTCACCTTTGTTGAAGCCGGATAAATTTCCGTTTCCCGACCTTGAGAATTTTACTTTGCTCCAACTGAGGGACAAAAGCTTTGTCGGTAACAACCTCCCCATCCAGGCGGACGCCTTTTTGGTCGATCAATCGTTTGGCCTCACTCTTGCTGCTCGCAACGCCCGCTTCAACCATTATTTCCACGATCGATGGGGTTCCCGACACTCCAAAATCGGGGATGTCTTCCGGCGTACCTCGCTCTTGAAACACGCGCCGGAAGGCGTCCTCAGCCGGTTCAACCGCCCCCTCGCCGTGATAGATCTCCACGATCTCACGCGCCAGACGCATTTTCACATCTCGAGGATGCAGTTCCCCGGCGTTGAGCCCGCTTTCAATCTCTTCAATCTCGGCCGGTGTCCACCGAGTGACCAGTCGGAAGTAATTGCTCATCGCTGAATCTGGGATGCTCATCACCTTGCCGTACATCTCTTCTGGTTCTTCATCGATGCCAATAAAATTCCCCGTGCTCTTTGCCATGCGCATGTGGCCATCGGTGCCAACGAGGATGGGTACAGTCAGCACAATTTGAGGCTTCATGCCGTTGGCTTCCTGGAGTTTACGACCAGCCAGCAGGTTGAAGAGCTGCTCCGTCCCACCTAACTGCACGTCCGCCTTCAGCATGATGGCGTCATATCCCTGCAGAAGTGTGTAGAAGAATTCATGCAGCCAGATCGGATTTCCACCCTCGTACCTCTTCGAAAAGTTATCTCTTGCGAGGAACTGCTGTACAGTGAAATTTGAAGCCAGCTCGGTGAATTGCTCCAGGGTTAACTCAGACAGCCATTCATGGTTGTAACGAACTTCAGTCTTCTCCTTATCGAGAATTATAAAAGCCTGTGCAGTATAGGTCTCCGCATTTCTTCGGACATCGTCCTGGGTTAATCGAGGCCGCGCCTTGTCCTTGTCCGAAGGGTCGCCCACGAGCGCGGTAAAAGAGCCGATCACAAAAATCGCCTGGTGACCAAGCTCTTGAAATTGACGCAATTTGCGCATCGTAACTGTATGCCCAAGATGAAGATCAGAAAGTGTTGGGTCGTAGCCACAGTAAACGCGTAAGGGTGTCCCCGCTTTCTCGGCTTCGATCAGACGGTCCCGAAGCTCGTTCCCCATAGCTTTCTTGAGTTCATCATCCCCATATTCAGACCCCTGCATCAAGAGGGCGACTTGTTCATCCATAGACATCTTTTTCTCGACCATCAGATTCTCCTGCACCTCGTTATCCCGCACCTTGTTCTGAGGCTGCGAAACAAGTTCAGCGTGAGCTACGCTTCACCCACGCTGTTTTTTCGA
>CBDVCG010000133.1:0-5891 GCA_965372425.1 uncultured Anaerolineales bacterium | reverse complement strand
CTTACCAGAGAGACTTCCTATCCGATCATGATTACTATAAATCCTATCAACTTAAAAAAAAAGTGAGGGCGACCCTCATTTAAAATTGCATTCTTGTTCTCGCCAACAACTCTCAACTTGATGGAGCAGGGAACGGTGGTTGGTTTGAACATAAAATCAGGGTCGAGGTTTCCCTCGACTCTGATCGTACTTCATTGTCGGAAAATCTTGCTACTCGCTAGTGTGATAACCGGAAGCGGTATCTGCGAGAACATCGAGGGTGCGTGGAGCCCCTGCATTTGATCGAGTTGCGCCATCGATGTGGCAGGATTGGCAAGCGAAACTGAGCGTGAGATAGGGCATGGTCTCACTGCCGTCCTCGTTGAACTGAGGTGCGTCCGGATCGGTGTTGATGGCGAATAGGTGCGACCGCACATCACCGGTGAAGACATCGCCGTTGCCCCAGGCCGACTTCGCTCCGTAAGGCATGTGGTAATCAGTGCATGCGAGCAGTGACGCCATTGTTGCGGATTTCTGATTGGCAGCTTCCTCAAAATGGCAGTCCTGGCAATCGTTCCAGATCCCCTTATTCGGATTGAAATCCTCATCGGCGTTGACCGCACTAGCGTGCGGATCGTGGCAGGCTACGCAGCCGATCGCCAGATGTTTCGAGGCGTAGAGCTCTTCGGCTTGCTCGTGGTGGCGTGTGAATCCTCCACTGGCGTTGATGACATTGACGGATCCACGGATTGTGACAATTCCCACAAGCCTGCGCATCACGGTCGATTTTCATGACCACGCCATAAGGATCCCCAACATGGTTTCCACCGGGTCCGTGGCATTCTTCGCAGTGGATGCCAGGTTCGGCCCATGTACCTATCAATCCTGGGAGACCGTCCTGGTTGCCGGTCGGATTGTATCCTGTTGTGTGGCAGCTTCCGCAGTTATACGGATCTCCTCGCCGGCATGATAGGCTACCCAGCCCTCTTCCTTGCCAACTTCGTCGTTGGGGAAGTTATACTGTGTTGTCGCGTCTGCATCCCCGGTGATGATGAAGCCTTCGTGATCGATGAAGCGCGCCTTCCAGTTATACCCTCCGATGACATAGGAAATGTCATCCCAGGTGTATCCAGCCGGTACTTCAAGGACTTCCGAGTAGGGATACTCGGGGGGCTGGCCGTCGACGACCTTATTCAGTTTATACGGATGCCCAGAGAGTATGAACTTGTTGTATGTCCCTTCGTGGCATTCCCCGCAAGTGGCGCTTCCGACGTACTCGCGCCAACCGCGCCGCTCACGGCATCACCAGGCTCGCCTTGCGCTCCCTCCGGGCCAGGTGGACCGGCGGGTCCAGGAGGTCCTGCAGGACCCTCAGTGCCGGCGCAGGATGCCAGGACGAGAGTGACCATAACGATCAGTCCCAACATGATTAAGTGTTTTTTTGCATTCGGCATTCTCCTTGAACCATTAGTATTGCGTATGAGCTTCTCTTTGATTTCTCCAAACACTCTCCTTTCTCAAACGCTAATTTGTAGTAAGCGGAGTTTGTCTACCATCATGCTCTTTCCCGCCACCGTCATATAACTAGCCATTTTTTCAACCCACCCATAATGGGGTATTTGACCCACTTTAATGGGTTACAAGCCCCATGATAGCGGTATTTCTACACCATTGCAATAAATTTCACAATGCGGATAAAATAGAGTAAGTATGACGGATTACGAATATGGAACCTAGTAAATTATTAACTGTTTTCGTTGTAGGAAACGTCTAGGGTTACGTTATCCGGTATTTTCCACCAAGTTGTTTCACTCAGGTTCATCTTTGCTGTCAGCAGCCTTCATCTCTGCTTAATGTAACTATGGGATGATTGACCATTGTGGCGTAAAAAGCATCGACCAGCGCCTATTTCATTTGACTTCTGGATGCTCGAATCTTGAGCCATGATTCTTAACAAAGGTGATAAAATTACACCGCTTTACGCTTTTTGAAGAAAGTATTTAAGAGGAGGATTCTGCATGACGGAAGGGACGAATACCGGTAGGGGTGGTAATACAAAGTTCTTAATCGGCGGATTATTAATTGTCGCCGCAGTCGTTTATTTGATTGTTTCATCAACCCAGGCATCTGCGCAATATTATCTGACCATTGATGAGTTGATGTCCAGAGGTGAAGAGGTCTCAGATCGAGATATTAAGATATCGGGGGCTGTGGATGGCGACACCATCGATTATGACTCGAAGTCGCTAACGCTGCGATTCACGATCGTGAATGTGCCCGGAGATCTGGACGAGATCGAAAAAGCCGGTGGGCTGGCGAAAGTGCTGCATACCGCAATCGCCGATCCAACCGCTTCTCGGCTCGATGTCGAGTATTACGGACCGATGCCGGATCTACTCCGCCACGAAGCTCAAGCCATTATCACTGGCCGGATTGGCGCTGATGGCGTCTTCTATGCCGACGAATTGCTCCTCAAATGCCCGACGCGCTACGAAGAGGAGATCCCCATCCAGGCTGATGAGGGCTAAATACGTGGTCATCCATAATCCGCTTTTCGATCGATTGAGATTGTGTCGATCGATGTAGTATGAGATGTCAAACGATAGACTGTACTAGAAATTAGGCTACGTGATTTCACCACTGTCATATTTTTTCCCAACACCCACACCGCTGTCATTATTCGGGATGTTGACGGGGGTGTCACAAACGGACACCCCCTTCTATTCTTAACCGAGTATGTAATGATCGGTTAGGGTGCCTCGAGTGGGAGTAATTGGGCAAACGACAGCAAATTAACGATGTCTTGCAGACTCCATCCGCCCTCCATTGCACTGGGCATGTTGGTGCCAGGTTGACCAGCGCGCACTTTATGGATGAACTCCCAGGGATTATCCACTGCGATGGTACCGACGTATTCAGGTTCTTCATCATCTCCAAAGTTCATCACACGGCCGTCATCGCCGTGGCATGCTGTACAGGCGCTCGCGTACAGTTCTTGCCCTTTGGCATCATCACCGCCGATGGAAGCCTTCGTTTCCGCATCGATAAAGGGGCTCACGTCCACCAAACCCTCGACGATGAAGCTCGCCAGATCAGATAATGCATCTTCTCCCATGGCTGAGAAATCATGTTCGGGGTCTGTGGAGCCACTAAGTTGAGCGAGGATCTCATCAAAGGGTTTCCCCTGAGCGTCGAAGACTCCGGGAAAACCTGTGAAGTGAGAACCTGAACCATACGCCCCCTCAACTCCCATGTAATCCCATCCGTGACATTCTTTGCAGCGCCAGGTCGTTGAGCCGCCACGAGTATTGGTTTCTTGGCGTGCCCATACCGGATTGTCTTCGGTGGGTTCTTCGACTTCTGCTACCTTCCACCACTTGTCGTAGAGCAACCCTCCGCGTGAAGTGCTTCCTGGAACGGGTGCTGAAGTGGGAAGGCTCTGGGAATATGTGAGAACATCGATCACATCCTGAGTGCTCCATCCATCCTCTATCGAACTGGGCATGTTGGTACCCGGCTGACCGACGCGAACTTTATGAATGAACTCCCAGGGATTATCCACGGCGATGGTGCCGACGTATTCTGGTTCTTCATCATTTCCAAAGTTGATCATGCGACCATCAGCACCATGGCAGGACGCGCAAGCGCTTGCGTAGAGCGCTTCACCACTGGCGTCATCACCGCCAACGGCGGCTTTGGTCTCAGAGTCGATATATGGGCTGACGTCGATCGTACCTTCCTGGAGAAACGCGACCAGGCTGCCTATGAACCACTCGGGTAGAACGGAGAAGTCATGGTCGGGATTATTCGTCCCGTCCATCCAGGCCAGTAGCTCTGCGTCGGTCAGGCCGCTCGCCCCCAGAACTCCCGGAAAGCCGGTGAAGTGTGATCCTGATCCATAAGCACCTTCGGCTCCCAGGTAATCCCATCCGTGGCATTCCTTGCACCTCCAGGTCGAGGAACCGCTACGTTCGTTTGTCGATTGGCTGGCCCACAATGGTTGATCAGATTCGGGTTCATCGATGCTGGCTGCATTCCACCATTTATCGTAGACGCGGCCACCATCTGGGACGGAGCCTTTGAGATCGACCTCGGGTGGACTCGAGGGTTCTTCAGCTTTTGGTTCAAGGGTAGGAGTCGGAGGAGGCGGCTCATCTCCTCCGCAGGCGCCTAAAATGAACGCCATTACGAGTAATGCTAGAGCAAATAGCAAGGTTTTCCTTTTCATCATTCTCCTCCTTTTTGGCTGAGTTGATGATCCGTTTTCGCATTGCAGTCATTAATTTCTTAGGAGCAACCCGCCTCCAGTGGCTACACAACACCAAGGCTCATCTCTCATCCTTCTCATGGCGAAAGTGCTCCGAAGTAAACCATCACCTGCCATAGTTCATCTTGGGTCAGTTTGTTCTCAAATGCGGGCATGGCCCCCTCACCTTCAGAGAGGACACAGAATGCACCTCCGGGTTTTTCTCTCAACGCACTGCTGTAATCGGGTGAAGTGAAGTCAGGTGTGTTCGGGAGACCTCCCGTCGCGTCTGTGCCATGACAGATCGCGCATTGGCTCTCATAGATTGCCTCGCCTGCTGAAATGGCGACAGAATCGTCCCAGCTTATAGGGTTATCCTGATCAGTGTCACAAGCTGCTGTGGGCATTTCTGTTGCCTGTTCACCCGAAATCTCTTCTGACACATGATCTTCCTCTAATGTAGGATCGTAATGGAATGTTCGGAGATAATCGATAACTGCCCAACGATCATCCTGGCTGAGAAGGGACTGCCACGCTGGCATGGAGCCGCTGCCTTGGGTAATGGACAGGTAGAGATCTCTCGGGGCGAGGTCTGCCATTTGTTGCATGTCTGAGAAGTCCGCGGAACCAAGTAAATCGCCGGAACCTTCTGCGCCGTGGCAGGTGGAACAATTCTCGTCGTAGATGTCCAAACCTGTGTCCAGGATATCCGTGTCCGTTGCCAGCCGAATCACGTAGAAAACGGTGTCCCAAATCTCATCCGAGCTCAATGTACCGTTGTAACCAGGCATCTCTCCCCGACCCTCATTTACCACCGTGTAAAAGTTAGTGACAGTTTCACCCCTCATGTAATCCAGATCCTGGAAATTACGAGCGTCGGGATAGACGCCAGTGCCGTCCTCCCCATGGCATTCACTGCAGTACTCACTGTAGAAAGCTTGACCTTCATGAGATGAGGGCACCCGAGCGGGGTAGCTGAGGACCTTCGATGAGGGTATCGGTGTCGGTTCGATAGCTTCCGGGATCAGAGTCACGGGTACAAGAGTCGGGATGGGTGTGGGCCCGTCGGGAAGTGTCTTCGGACTTGAGCATGCGCCGAGAAAAAATCCGAGGAGTAGAAATCTGATCAACCAGAATGTAGAACGTCGGTAAATCATAGCGGGCATCTCCTGCTTATTCGGCTTCCGTTGGGAGGGTGCGGATGAAATTAATCACGTCCCAGGTTTCCCGTGCTATCAGGTTCTCATTGAGCGGCGGCATCTCTCCAAATCCTTGATGGATGATGATAAAGACCGAGCCGTCGAACTCCGCAGATGCCCGGGGTCCAACCAGGTTTTCGGGTGTGCGGGAATAGTATTGAGCCAAAGGACCATCTCCCTGCCCAAATTCTCCGTGGCATAAGGCGCAATGGAGGTCGTAAAGTATTTCCCCTCGCTGCAGTGAGGTTTCGTCGGAGGGGATGGGATTATGTGGAAACTCATTCGGAATGATTTTCTGTCCTTGTATCGGGATGGCGCCTTCCGGCGGTGAGAGGCGAGGGCCTTCCTGGTAGTCGACAGCGGGCGAGTACTCCAGATCGGTTGGGAATGGGATTTTGATGATTTCATACGTGAAGAGCAGACCCACGATAAATGGAGTGATGAGCAGGATCAAGATGATGATGCCG
>CBDVCG010000132.1:0-5892 GCA_965372425.1 uncultured Anaerolineales bacterium | reverse complement strand
CCCACACCGATGACGATGCCAAGGATGGTCAGTGCTGAGCGAACCTTATTGCTCGATAAGCTGTCTAAAGCTTCCAGAATTCCATGCCAGACGTTCATACAACTTCCTCAAGCCCAGCCGGTGAGCCAATTTGAGGGGCACACCGGGGCAATGTTTAATCACCGCTCCTAGAGACGCTTATCTTCTTCGATTAAACCGTCCCGGATCCGAATGATGCGGTTGGTTTGTCCTGCAATCTCGGGGTCATGGGTCACGAATACGAGCGTCGTCCCATAGGTTTTATTGAGGTTCAGCAGAATTTCCATGATTTCCTCGCCCGACTGTGTATCCAGGTTTCCCGTCGGTTCATCGGCAAGGATCATGGAGGGGTTGTTCACCAGGGCGCGTGCGATCGCCACACGCTGCTGCTCACCGCCCGAGAGCTCGCTGGGTCGGTGGCGAACTCGATCACCGAGACCGACTGCTTCGAGCGCTTCGATGGCGCGCTGTCTGCGGCCGTTCGTCGTTCCAGCATAGCGCATGGGCAGCTCGACATTCGATATCGCCGTCTGCCGCCCCAGCAGGTTGTAGGTCTGGAAGACGAATCCAACTTTGAGATTCCGAATACCTGCAAGTTGATCATCCGATAGCGATGATACACGCTGGTCATCAAGATAATATTCACCACTCGTTGGGAGATCCAAACATCCCAGGATATTCATCAATGTGCTTTTACCTGAACCTGAAGGTCCGATTATCGAGAGGATCTCCCCTTCTTCAATCTCGAGTGAGATGCCGCGCAGCGCGTGTACCTCCACTTCGCCCATCTGGTAGACCTTGGTGATGCCTTTGGTCTGGATCACGCTCACGCTTAACCCCCTCCCTGCATATCATGCGGAGGTCCGCCCCCGAAAGCGAAGAAATCTTCCGGTGGGTTGAGCACGATCACATCGCCGATCTCCACATCACCTTCAACAACTTCGCTGTACAGATCTGAGGAAGCACCGAGGACAACAGGAACCGGCTGAGGGGCGCCATCCACGAGAATATAGACTACGCGGTCCCCATCCAGAATACGAATGGCACGATTGGGCACCAATTTGACGTCATCGATGCGGTTCACAATGACGCTCACCGCCGCTGTCATACCGGGTTTTACTGCATCGTCTGCGTCAAGGAGTTCAACGGTCACATTGAAATTGACTATCCCCTGGACAGGGGTGCCAGTAGGGCTGGTCTCCATAACTTCGCCTGTGTAGGTCTTGTCAAGAATGGCATCGAAATCGAGCAGTACAGGTTGGCCAACTTTAATACTGTTGATGTCCACCTCAGAGACTTCCACATCTACAAGTAGACGGCCTAGATCATCGAGGCTGAAACCTGGCGTACCGGGGTCCACCTGGTCGCCGGGCATGACTTTTACAGCTGTGATTGTGCCCACGAAGGGTGCGCTGATGCGGGACATCTCCAGGGTGGCTTCCGCTGCCGCCACGCGCGCCTGTGCCGCCACGATATCTCTTGGATCCGGGCCGTCCCGGAGTCGTTCCCACTCACGTTCTGCATCTGCAAGCCGCGCAGATGCAAATACGACATCGGCATCGAGCAGCGCCTGATCCACCTCATCGGGAGAACCCTTGTACCAGTTGTAGCTGCGAAGCGCAGCATCATAACGCTGCTGTGCAGCAGCGTAGCTCTTATAGGCCGATGCCTTCCCCGCATCCTCCGTCCGACTTCCAGGTTCCCTATCGTATTTCGATTTCGCACCGCTCAACGCTTTCTCGGCCAGGGTAAGCTCCGCACGCGCATTTTTAACCGTCGTTTCACTGGCGCGGTTTCCCTCTTGTTGATTCGTGCGGGTTCGTTCGGCGGCCTCGAGTGCATCCTGCGCCTGGGCGATCTCGACCTGAGCCTGTGCTCGCGCTATTTCAGAATCGAGCACGTTCTCCAGATCTTTTTCTGCAGCGACGAGCTCCGCTACGGCCATGATGATGGACGAGGGCAAGGATGTTTGCTTAAGCATCGCCAGAACTTCACCCTCCACCACTTCGTCCCCCAACCCAACGGACACATCTTCGACCGTCCCGGTAGTCTTAAAAGTCAGAACCGCGGATTGGTTCGGACGCACCCGACCAGTGGCGCCCACGCTCGCCTCTAGGGGACCCAGCGTCAGGATTTCCGTTTGCAGATTTGCGATTACCTCTTCGGTGCGACTCTGTCCGAAAGCCCTGAACACAAAAAAGCCTGCCACAATCACCACAATGGCAACGGCAGCAATGATCATCCATCGTTTCATCCGTTAACCGCCTTTCAATGGATACGCCCTGTACCTATTTTTTCATTTATCGAAATTCCAAATGCACGAGGCAAAATTCACGCATATCCCCGCGGATCCATGTTACAGGTTGTGCCATTAGAAGTGTAATAGATTTATGTGAATATATCATGAAGATGGTTTGCTTCGTCCGTCAACGAAACAACCATCCTGAACTGGAGATTCCCACACAACCAGAACGCCTCTTTCAATATCATCCATTTTCCGGATAACGTGGGTATTGTACCGCGCAGATTGTGAAATCTTTCCCGAAGTTTATGACAACCGTCACAGTGAGGCATGACAATTTGAACTAATATCTGACCAACTTGGTCTGTATCATCTAGGCAGTCGTGCAAGAGGTAGGTCACTATGTCGATTCCTCCCGAGGGAGAACTTAAAATCGATCGCAAAGCGCGTATGAAACTCCTTTTCGAGGAGCTGAATGCGCGTCCGCCTGAGGAGCGAAAGAAGGATTTTGATGCGACTTTCCTGCCCCTCACCCCGGATGAGGCGAAGCGTGCGGCCGAACGATGTATCCACTGTCCTGATCCGGCCGCCTGCGTGGAGGCATGTGTCGCACATAACGACATCCCCTCAGCGATGTGGCTCATCGAACAGGGCGATTTTATTGGCGCGGCAGAGATCTATCGACAGACAAGTACGATGCCTGAGATTTGCGGCCTGGTGTGCCCGCACGAGGCCTTGTGTCAGGGCGCTTGTGTTCGCAATAAGCGCGGCGAACCCGTCATCACAGGAGCTCTTGAAGCCTTTGTCACGGAATACCAGCGCCAACACGAAATAGTTAAGATTCCAGTGGGTAAGCCCACTGGAAAGAAAGTTGCCATTGTCGGTTCGGGCCCTTCGGGTCTGGCCTGTTGTGACCATTTAATTCGCCAGGGTCATGAAGTAACCATCTTTGAGGCTGCGCCTACGCCTGGCGGCCTCTTGATTTATGGAATCCCAAATTTCAAACTGCCTAAGAGCACTGTCCATAATGTGATTCAGAGCCTCGAGGAGGCCGGCGCGATTTTTCAGACCAACACACGCATCGGAGAGACGAAGACCATCGATGACCTTTTTGAGGGTGGGTTTGATGCCATATTCGTCGGTGTAGGTTCTGGAGTGGATGCGACCATGGATGCCCCCGGAATCGATCTTCCCGGTGTCTATCAGGCCACCGATTTCCTTATTCGAGCAAACGTGGATCCTGAATATCTTCCACCGGATAAACGCTCCATTCCCGAAATCGGTAACCGCGTAGCTGTGATCGGTGGTGGTGATACGGCTTCTGATTGTCTCCGCACGGCGATACGTTTGGGCGCCGAGGAAGTCACCTGCCTTTATCGTCGTACTGAGGCTGAAATGCCCGGCGGGAAAAAAGATCGGGAACTGGCCCGAGAGGAAGGGGCGCAGTACCGCTTCCTCTCGCAACCCGTCCGCTACATCCCTGGGCCTGATGGACGCGTAAGCGCCGTGGAATGCCTGCAGTGCGAGCTTGGCGAACCAGATGAGAGTGGACGCCGCCGCCCGATTCCTATTGAAGATTCAAATTTCACGGTTCCTGTGGACTCCGTGATACTAACGCTCGGCTACTGGCCAGATCCCCTCATCGGGGAGAGTACCGATAATCTCGAAACGCACAAATGGGGATTGATCGTTGCCGATCCCGAAACCGGCGCAACCTCGCGCGAAGGTGTCTTTGCCGGCGGTGATGGCGTCACCGGCCCCGACTTGGTTGTATCAGCCATGGCTGCAGGACGCCGCTCCGCACAGGCTATCGATAATTTCTTGAACGGGAACTAACCCCGAACCATTCTCAGATATGGGTTCAAGGGCTGCAGGTTTAGCCGCGTACGGCATGTTTTCACCTCACGATTTACCTAATTCTGGAACCGAAAAGAACCGGCGTGAACGCCGCCGCTCGATATAAGTTCGCGAGACCTCGCCCCGAGCTGAACCTCCGGGCTCATGGTTGAAGGATGCTCTGCACCCTGGTGCTTAGCATTATGAGGGTGAGGGTACGTGCACACTGCCAGATGATACGAGACCGCAATCTACATTGCCCTCCGCTTCTGCTATTTGGATGGTACTTCATCTATCAAGATGCCCCTCTCCATTGTGGAGGGAGAGGTGTTGGGGTGAGGGTGGACTTCGATTTAGACAGCCCTTTTCTTGCTATGAGCTTACAATCAAGGCTGTCGAAAGCGCCTGAGATTGTAACGCTTGAGGCTATAATCACGCTAGAAACAGAATCGCATGGAGAACAAACCCTGTCAAACTCATCGGACATCAGGCATTCTTTAACCGCTTTTACCAAAGACGAAGCACATCGACTGGGTTTCGATCTGGTGGGGGTTACCACACCTGATGCGCCGCCTCACCTGGAGGTATTCCGCCGATGGATAGCCCAGGGGCACCATGCCGGCATGCAGTATATGGCCTCGGAGCGGGCGATCAGTCATCGTGAAAACCCCCGCCTGATCCTGCCTGAGTGCAAATCCATCCTCGTAACCGGTACACTTTACCTCACACCAGAATCCCAGAACCGTGACGATAACGCCAGAGCAAAAGTCGCTTCATACGCGCTCGGTGAGGACTACCATCTTGTCCTCACGGAACGATTGAGGAGGCTGGTGGGATCTCTCGAAGCCCGTCTAGGTGAATCTTTCCCGCATCGCATATACACCGATACCGGCCCACTCCTCGAAAAGGAGTTTTCTCAACGGAGCGGATTGGGTTGGATAGGTAAGAATTCTTGTCTCATTCATCCCAAGATGGGATCCTATTTCCTGCTTGCGGAAGTTATGCTGGGGTTGGAACTCATCCCGGACCAGCCCTTCACAAGCGACCACTGCGGCAATTGCACTCGTTGTATCGAAGCCTGCCCGACCGATTGCATTCTCCCAAACCGAACGATCGACTCGTCTCGATGCATCTCCTACTTGACGATCGAGGAAAAAGGGCCTATTCCCTCCGAGATCAGGACTGACTTGGGCAAATGGCTTTTTGGCTGCGACATCTGTCAACAGGTTTGCCCTTGGAACCTCCGCTTCGCCGCAGCATCGACCGATCCCGCCTTCCAACCTCGTGAGATGCTCCGAAGTCCAGATATAGGAAGATTCCTCGAGTTAGAACCGGAAAAATGGCGCCCACCGCTGCGAAACAGCCCTCTGGAACGCCCGCGGCGGGGGGGGCTGGTGAGGAATGCTTGCATCGTGGCAGGAAACTCGGGTGATCCAGTCCACCTACCCAGGCTGAAGCATCTTCTTTTATCGGACCCTGACGGGCTTGTGCGCGCGCATGCCGCCTGGGCGCTCGGGGAAATTGGAGGCCGAGAATCAGCGTCGCTGCTTGAGGAGGCGCTCTTGGACGAGGCGGAAGAGAATGTGAGAGTGGAAATCCGTTCTGCGCTATCTTCGGGATCTGATTAAAAATAACAACCGCAGCGCGGATCTTGCTGCGGTTGCTCGTGTTGAAATATGGACTGTTTGATCGCGACTAACTTGGCTCCGTGGTCGGCGTTGGTGTGGCGATATTGACGATCACGATGATGATCTGTCCAACTCCGATTGAGTTGGGATCATCGATCTCGTTCCTCT
>CBDVCG010000131.1:0-5931 GCA_965372425.1 uncultured Anaerolineales bacterium | reverse complement strand
TGTCGAGTTAGTTCATCGAGGCTCTTATCTGACCATCCCACCGTCTCGATCAGCATCTCCCAAAGCTTCAATCCCTTCAACTGTTCGGGCACGATCAGCCCAGAGTGCAGGCCATCATCCAAGTCGTGCGCTGTATACGCTAACTCATCGGCGACATTGGCGATCTGTGCTTCAATATGGCCTCGTTTATCCGGGTCGAAGTCTGACGCATCAGCCTCGTCATACTCGGTCTCGTGTTTGACAATTCCTTCGCGAACCTCCCCGGTCAGGTTGAGACCCGGGCGATCAGGAAATCGGCATTCTAGTTCGGTGACGATGCGAAATGATTGACGGTTGTGATCGAACCCACCGTGGTCCTTCATGAGGTTGTTTAATGCGGTTTCGCCGGCGTGGCCAAATGGCGGGTGCCCGAGATCGTGCGCCAGGCAAATCGCTTCGATTAAATCTTCATTGGCGCCCAGTGCTCTTGCAATCGTTCGACCGATCTGCGTAACTTCCAGGGTGTGCGTCAGGCGGGTTCGGTAGTAATCGCCTTCTGTGATCACAAAAACCTGGGTCTTGTATTCAAGCCTCCGAAAAGCAGTCGTATGAAGGATCCTGTCGCGATCGCGCTGGAACACCGTCCTGTATTTCGGCTCTTTGTCTGGGAATTCTCTGCCCTGTGTGTCGCGGCTGCGGAAACCGTAGGGCGCCAGGATCGTATCTTCAATTGCTTCGAGTTGTTCTCGCGTTACGAGCATGCTGGCCTCACTCGAGGATTGCAGGGGGAACAGTGTAATCGTCATAATTGGGGCTGTCAATGAGGTTCGTTGACACGTTTCCAGGCTTGACGCATAATCGTGGCATATTTCTATCGAAGAAGTCCCAGAAAATGAAATATCCGTTCCCGAGTGAAGAATGGGTCGATCGTCTGGTTACAGTTTTGAACAGTGACCAGCGATATGCTGAAGTTGCACGTAATTGGGAGGGGGATATGGTGGTCTTCATCGAGCCTGATGAAAATGAGGGGCAGCCGGATTTACCGATGGCCATCTACATAGATCTATGGCACGGCAAGTGCCGAAAAGCGGAGATATTTGATCCTTCGGAGGCAGACCTACCTCTGGCGACTTTCATCCTTAAAGCGCCCCGAAGCCAATTTTTAAAGATTTTTTCTGGTGACCTGGATCCCATTCAAGCGATGCTTACGAGGCGCCTCAAGGTGGAGGGCAACATGGCTTACATGTTAAGAAATATCCCGACTGTGTTGGACTTCGTCCGCTGCTGCCGAATTGTTGAGGCAGAATCAGGAATGAGCTCAGAATAATCGACAGGGAGAGGATTTCCGATGGCGAACTATTTGATCATCCACAAAGTTGAGCGATACCCAGAGACACAGGACGAATGGATTGACACCTGGCGAGCTATTAGGAAGCGTGCTTGTGAAGGCACGGTTTGGGTCCATTCCTTCTTTGATCCAGCTTCAAACCTTCTCTACTGCCATTGGGAAGCGGAAAAAGAAGAGGCTGTCCTGGAATGCCTTTCCGTGGATGTTACAAAGATGGCTCCAATTCAACATGTGAGTGAAATCGTCCTCTTCGATGCAAGCTGGTTAGACTGATTGGAAATTCTTGGCGCTCCTTCATGTTTAACGATTCAACTTTCTGTGAGTTAATCAAAGGTAACTAAAATGCCCAACGACAATGCTTCATCGCAAGAACAGGACTATGACTACATCATCATCGGCTCTGGGTTCGGTGGATCCGTATCGGCGCTCCGTTTGGCGGAAAAGGGATATCGCGTGCTCGTCATCGAGCGTGGTAAAAGATACCGGACGCAGGATTACCCCAGTAGAAACTGGAATATATGGAAATTTCTCTGGCTCCCGGCATTGAGGTGTTTTGGATTCTGGGAGATGACTTTTTTACCAGGGATCCTCATCCTGCATGGCAGTGGGGTGGGTGGTGGAAGCCTAGTGTATGCCGGGGTGCTCATGGAGCCAGGTGAAAGCTTCTTCACGGCACCGACATGGTCTCATCTTGGGGACTGGAAGACGATCCTCCAGCCTCATTATCAAACAGCCAGGAAAATGCTTGGTGCTGCGGTAAATCCAAAACTATGGCTGGCTGATGATCTACTAAAGGAAATCGCCGGAGAACTTGGTCGCGAGGAATCCTTCAGACCGACTGAAGTAGGTGTTTATTTTGGAGAAGAGGGCGTCGAACAGTCGGATCCATATTTCAATGGGGCTGGACCAGGGAGGATCGGCTGTATACATTGTGGTGGTTGCATGGTGGGTTGTCGTTATGAAGCGAAGAACTCTCTGGACAAAAACTACCTCTACCTGGCAGAGAACAAAGGCGTCGAGATCATCCCCGAGTCGAAGGTTGACGCCATCTCACAACTGCAACCAAAGAATTCGAACGGCGCGCGATACCTGATTGAATATCAATCCTCAACAAAACTCTTCAAACGTAAACGGGTGGCAGTGCGTGCCAAAAATGTGATCGTTTCTGCAGGAGTTCTTGGAACGCATAAGCTGCTCTTCCGATGTCGTGACGAGTTGGGTACATTGCCGTCGATTTCTCGCCATCTGGGTGAACTGGCACGTACAAATAGCGAGGCTTTCATGGGCGGCATGCGTTATCGAAGCAAGGAAGATTTGTCCAAGGGACTTGCGATCACATCCGTCTTCGACGCCGACGATTCGACCAAAGTCGAACCCGTGCGTTTTCCACGGGGATCATCCTTAATCTATTGGTTATTAGCGTTCCCGATGTTTGAAAGTACGGGGACGCTGCTTGCGCGTCTTTTAAAAATGATGAAGGTCGTCATCACGCGACCGAGGGAGATTATCTCAAACAAGTTGCTCCCGGGCATGGCAAACAGATCGACAATTTTGATGATCATGCAGACGGAAGATAATCTGATGAAAGTGCGACCCCGGAAGGGTTTGAGAGGCACTATTTCGAAAGGGTTGACTGTTGAACACGATGAGGAAAAAGCGATACCGGTTAACACAGAGATTGGCTACCGCGTGACCGCATCGTTCTGTGAGAAGCTCGACGCAACGCCGCTCAATGGGATCACAGAGGGTCTGCTCGACATCCCCGCAACCGCCCATATCCTCGGTGGATGCAACTTCAGCAGAAGCGCTGAGGAAGGCGTCGTAGATCTCAACTGTGAGGTGCACAACTATCCTGGCTTGTACGTCATCGACGGGTCCATCATTCCCGCAAATCCTGGGATCAACCCATCTCTCACGATTACCGCGCTTGCCGAATACGCGATGAGCCAAATTCCTGAGAAACCAGCAAATAAAAATGCCGATGATGACCACAATTCAAAGTGGCTATCCTTGCATCAAAAGATGGAACGATGGCGCATAATCCGAATTCACAGCACACACAAACCCTCCTGGTGGTCGACTTATCCTCCGGAGATTCCTTCGAATACACACCCGATGAGGTGGATCACCGATGCTTCCTTGGCGGAGCAAGCCTAGGCAGCAAGCTTCTTTACCCCTACATGGATCCATCCCTGGATCCCTACGACCCGGCAGCGCCGCTTTTATTCATGACCGGACCTCTCACAGGAACAGTTGGTCCTGCGGTGGGAAGGTTCGTGATTTGTGGGAAATCCCCTGCTACGGGCTTATGGGGCGAATCGAATATCGGCGGTTTCTTCGGGCCAGAATTGCGCGCAGCGGGATTCGATGGGCTGCTCATTCTGGGGCGCTCCCCGGAGCCAGCCTATCTGTTCATCCGCGATGGCGCGGTCGCGATTGCTCCCGCTGAACATCTCTGGGGACTCAATCCTTATGCAGCGCAGGATCAGATCAGGGCTGATCTGGCGGATCCCCGCGTACGTGTGGCCACGATAGGTGTGGCAGGAGAAACTAAGATTCCTTTTGCGCTCATCCTTTGTGATCATGGCCGTGTTGCGGGTCGGACTGGTCTTGGCGCCGTAATGGGCTCTAAAAACTTGAAGGCGGTAGCTGTGCGTGGAACTGGAGCCATTCCATTATCGAGACCTGAAGAATTTGCCCAGCTACGTGCGGAGGTAAACAGGTCGCTCCGTGATGATGTCGTTTCCGTCGGTATGCGAGATTTTGGGACTGCGAGTGGGAGCGATATTTTTGACTACTTCGGCATGATGCCAAAACACTACTTCTCTCGAGGAACTATCGAGAATGTGGATCGCATTTCTGGCATGACGATGGCTGACACGATTTTGACCGGTGTAAGTGCCTGCCATGGATGTGTGATTGCTTGCGGTCGCAAGGTGACACTCTCAGATGCTGAGGAGAGAAAGGGCCCTGAATACGAAACGACGATTGGTTTTGGTCCAAACCTGGGTATTACGAACCTTGGAGCGATTACGCGCTTCAGCGAGCTGTGCGATTATTTTGGCATGGACACCATCTCACTCTCGAATACGATTGGACTCGCGTACTTGCTCTACGAGAGGGGTCATATCTCTGAGGTGGATACGGATGGAGATTCTTTGAGTTGGGGAAACGAGGATGTCGTTGAAGGGTTGATCAGGCGGACAGCCAGACGTGAGGGTTTTGGAGAAAGGCTCGCCGAGGGCGCTCGCACATTGGCCCAGTTCTATGGGGTACCCGACCTCGCAGCTCATGTGCATGGCTTGGAGATTCCCTTTCACGATCCACGCGGCGCGAGCGGCATGGCCTTGGTATACGCAACCTCGCCTCGAGGGGCGTGCCACAACCAGGGCTACTACTACATGGTGGAGATGGGGCAAACATTGGAGGAAGTAGGCGTACATTTGCTCCCACGAACTGCATCCGAAGGAAAGGCTGTGAACGTTGCGCGACATCAAGATTGGACCTCGGTTGCGAATTCCCTGGTACTGTGCATTTTCTCCAATGTGCCCCCATCAGTCATTTGCGAACTGGTAAACCTCGCCACGGGGTTCGACATGGATCTGCAGGAATTCCTCATAGTCGGCGAACGTGCGTGGAACTTGAAGCGATTAATTAATCTCAATCTCGGTATGGATATTGAGAACGAAAGATTGCCCGAGCACCTTATGAAACCACTGGATGATGGGAATGTGGCGGGCATGGCCCCGCCATTCGAAGAATTAATCTCAGAATATTACAAGTATCGCGATTGGAATACCCAAACAGGCCGTCCGTCCCAATTTAAAATCGATGCACTCGATCTAACTGATATTGACAGTACAGTGAGGCTAACCGACTGAAGGTTGATCCGTCGTACGGGAAGAGACAGGATGTGATAACCTCGATACGAAAGAACCCAGAGACCTGAGGAGAATATTGTGACAAAGATAGTTACCGTCGCGCAGATGCAGCAGATTGAGAAAGACGCAGACGCGAATGGTCTCACGTATGAAATGATGATGGAAAACGCCGGTCGCTCTATTGCCGAGGCGATCCTTTCGATATTCCCTACGATGGAAGGATTGCGTGTTGCCATGCTTGTGGGTCCGGGGAACAACGGCGGCGATGGCCTGGTTGTAGGTCATTATTTGCTTCAGGCTGGTGCAGAGGTCACGGCCATCCTTAGCAAGCCTCGCAAAGAGTCAGATGCACACTTGGCACGTCTCTTGGGTGAGGGCGGACGTGTTGTCAAGGCGGAAGATAAAAGGAACCTGGGGCGATCGATGATGTCCGCAGACCTCTTTGTGGACGCCCTATTGGGAACCGGCTTTCGCCTCCCGCTGCGTGGGAGCGCAAAAGACGCCCTAGAAGCACTCCATCGTCAAATTGAGAAGATGGAGAACCCTCCCTTCGTGGTGGCGGTGGATTGCCCATCTGGACTGGATTGTGATACTGGTGAAGTTGCGGAGGCATGTCTTCCCGCCGATGTGACTGTCACACTTGCGGCGGTAAAACCAGGATTACTCCGATTCCCCGGATCAAATTTTTCAGGCGAGATCGTCGTAGGGGACATCGGTCTTCCC
>CBDVCG010000130.1:0-5941 GCA_965372425.1 uncultured Anaerolineales bacterium | reverse complement strand
ATCGCCTCACTGGCATGATGCAGCCACGTAACAGTTCGTTCCATCGAAGTTATGGTATCGGATACACGCTCGAGAATGCCGAATCTCCTGGCGAGATGCCAGAGGTCATTTATACAATCCGAGATTGTTTTTGGGAATGTTACCCACACCTCAATCCCAGCATCGGTAAGTTCAGTCACGATTTCTTTGGGATTCTCCTCCACGTTGGCGATGACATAGTCAGGGTCGAGCTCGCGAATCAGGTCGATGCGCGGGGTGAGCGTCCCTCCAACTCGGACCACCCCGGCCAATCCACCTGGCTCACAATACTCTGTTATGCCAATTATTCGTTCGCTCAGCCCGAAGTCCATCATGCTGCGCGTGATCGAGGGAACCAGGCTCACGACACGTGAAGGAATACTGTCAGTGGACATCGCCTGCTGAGTTTGTGATGTCATCATCTTGCCTGATCTGCTTCATATCCAAGAAAGATGGTCGGAGGTGTGTCGCTCCAGACCTCAATCTGGTTATCGGGACCGAGCGCGAGCAATGCATGCTCTGGCAAGCCTATCGCGTAGCTTTCAATATGATCGGAGATAAGATCTCGAATGTGGTCAATATGTGAGGGTGCAGTCTGACCTGGGAGAATAATCCCGTTCATCACCCAGCCCAAACCCTGGAGAAGTGACGAACTTTCTTCTTGTAAAACCCACGATCCCATCACTGCAGCGGCAGATTCGATGGCAAGAAGAACGCTAGCATCCGGAAGAATCTCCTCTGGTCGAACTTTGAAGAGATCGACGCCCAGGATTTTCTGCCATTCCTCAACGGTTCCTCCCCCCAAGATTTTGAGAGATGGATCGAGCCATAGTTCCCTCAACTCCTCGACAGGCAGGGTGTGCAAATCAATGATTTGAAGGGTACAACCAAAGAGTATTTCTAGATCTTCGATTATGGGGAGATATGAGCGGTCCTGTTTCTCTCCGATGGTCAACCATACGGGTGTTTTGGAGAGATCCGTATGTTCAAGAATCTTCTCGCTTAATTTTGGAGATCGATCACCAAGTTCTGGCGTCCTGCCACTGAGCACGAGCCAACCCATGGTACCCAAACGCATGATCCCCTCAGCCATGCTGCACCATCGTATAATTTCTTGGAAGTGGTCCAAAGTGGGAGACAATCAACGGTGATTTTTGCTCAACTTGAGGGGGAGTATGGGGTATTATTTTGCTGCGTGGATATTCCATCTCATCTTCTTAGGTTCTTTAGTGAACATTATCGAAGTTCTATTCGGCGAAAGCGCTCGATTAAGCGGGGATCATCTGGAGGACTCTCATCGTCACGCATGTAATCCTTCAGTCGCTCCTCAAGCGCCTCGATATCCCGAATCTGACTCTTATGCTCACTCAATGCACGGATCTTCTTTTTAAAGGTAGTTGTAACGTCCACCTCAATGTTCGGATGTTGAGCACCTGCGACATAAACCTCGCGCACTTTATAGGGTTGAAAACCTTCATCACGGCTCAACTCTGGAAAATAAAGCGCTGACCTTGCTGCTGGGTAAACTGCATCCAGGGTTGCCTGTCCAGCTGCACGATGATCCGCATGGTTGATGTAACGATTACCGGGGAAGAAATTTGTCGGATCACAGGTGACTACAACATCTGGACGTACCTGACGTATCACACGGACGATGTCCCTTCGAAGATCGAGATCGGGGACGAGATAGCCATCTTCGTAATCGAGAAATCGGACATCGGATACGCCTAGAACATCAGCTGCTGCCCGTTGTTCCAACTCACGAATTGAAGCGAGGTCCTCCGGCGTCTTCACATCATCATCAGCCCCCTTATCACCCCTCGTGAGCAGGCAGTAATGAATCTCGCGACCAGATTCTGCCCACCGCGCGATCGTCCCACCACAGAAAAATTCCGGATCATCGGGGTGCGCCAGCACGACCAAGACCCGGAATGGTTTTTCCGCCACCTTTCGATCAGATGTCACGGATCACTTGCCTCCCTTACCGCAGTCGCATTCCCCATTCTCATGTTTATCACACGGCTGCGAAGCTTTTTCCTGCAGAGCCTTGTACTCTTCGTAGGGCTGGATCTCATGTTTATAAAACTCGACCCGCCGCTCATCTTCGAGCTGTACGATCACTGCCTGTTTCAAAGGCAGAACATCAATGACTCGACCCTCTCCGCGTGGCGTGATGACGCGCTTTTTCTTCTTCGGGAGACCCTTGCGAGCCTCCACATATTGTTCATATTCATAGATCAAACAGCAGCGCAGGCGACCGCACATTCCAGTAATCTCTTGAGGGTTAAGGGATATCCCCTGAGCCTTTGCCATTTTAATGGATATCGGGCTGAACTCAGACAAGAAACGAGAACAGCATCTCTCCTCCAATCCGCATGCTCCCATTCCCCCGATGACCTTGGCGACATCTCTAGGTCCAATTTGGCGAAACTCCACACGAGATTTCCGCTGAGATTTTTGAATTGCAGAGCGGAGTTCCTTCAACTCTACTTTTTCTTCACCTTCACTGATGTACAGAAAGGAAATACGAGAGCCGTCAAATGAATATTCTGCTCGGACGATCTTTATCGAGGAAAAACCCAAATTTGCAGCCTTCTCACGACATGAGATCATCGCTTCGAGTTCTTTGCGCTGCCACATCCGGCGGATGACAAGTTCTCGCGCTGTGGCTCGTCGTTCTATCGGCTTCCGGGGTCCTTTTATGGATGCAGGAGGCTTTTCGAAGAATTCGACAATTTCCCCCATCTCTCGACCTCGTGAGGTGGAAACGATGACAAAATCACCCACGCGAAGATCTTCACCGCCAGATACGGAGAAATGATAGATTTTACCTAACCGTTGAAAACGGATAGCTGCTACCGATTGCTCTGCAATTGCTTCAGTCATTTAGCTTACCCTCGTTGATCATACCAGTCCATTGTCCTGTATTTTAGCAGGTCCACAAATTAAGAAGGGAACAGGTTAGCCCACTCAGTGAAGTGAAACCAAGGTCCTCTGAGGTTGACAGCCGCGGGTGCTAGTCGGTGATTTCGATCTCAACGTCGGAGGAGACCTGATCGCCCTCGTCACCCATCTGATCCAGCAAATCCTCAATCACAGAGGAAAACGCCTGCGCGGCGGCAGATTCAGGATGCGCTATCAGGAGGGGCACGCCTTCATCCCCGCCTTGTCTGATTTCAGGGTCCAAGGGGACCGAACCTAGAAATCGAGTCCCGCTCGCCTCTGAAAGTAATTTGCCTCCGCCCCTTCCAAAGATATCCATCTGAGTACCATCGGACAGCTCGAGATAACTCATGTTTTCAACTATACCGAGTATGGGGACCTCCATTGTTCGGAACATCTCTAATCCACGTCGAGCGTCCTCAATTGATACCTTTTGAGGAAGGGTGACGATGAGACCTCCAGTCAACGATATAGTCTGTGCGATACTCAGTTGCGCGTCACCAGTCCCAGGCGGCAAATCAATAATGAGGTAATCGAGCTCTCCCCATTCAACATCGTTCACAAACTGCTGAATGGCACTATGGAGCATTGGACCTCTCCAAATAAGGGGCTGCTCGGGTGGTACCAAGAAACCTATCGACATGACTTTTACACCATAGGCTTCAGCGGGTTTTAACTTGTCTCCATCCGGTGGGGGCATCCCCTTAATCCCCATCATTGTGGGGATATTCGGGCCATATATGTCCGCATCGAGCAATCCTACCCGGAAATCTTTCTGTGCAAGGCCGACGGCGATGTTTACAGCAAAGGTCGACTTTCCAACACCCCCCTTTCCTGATGCAATAGCGATAAAATGGCTGGAGGAAATCATGATGATCCTTTCATCGAAAACATGGGGAATTTAGGAGCTCATAGGTAAAAAATTTCGATCTGAAAAAGTGTAATAATGTCTCGCGGCTGTTCACAATGCGGTTAATTTTTCATCCATTTCCAAATAGGAGATCATTTCATCGCTTGCATCTGTGAACATCATGGTCAACTCCGTATCTGCGCCCGGAAATCTGCGTACCGCTTGGGTAGAACAATATGTGCAACCACGCATAGCTCGGAACGAACTTGGATGGCAATTAAGGCAATTATTCAATCGGATGAGGAGAAGATTAAAGGCAAGCTGGTCTAAAGATGCCTCAGGCGCACCACATACTCGGTCAATAAGCTGGTCCCATTCTGGACCACGGAGTTTTTTAAGATTGGGTGCGACACGCATCGGACAGATGAATTCTGTGTCGCTTTGATACATGATTTATCTTTGCGCCCCTGGTTCGGATCGCTTATTTTCTTTCTTTCGCGCGGCCTTCTCAGCCTTCGCGGCTTCCTTCTCCATCCTTACGGCGTCTTCCTTTGCAGCATTTAATGGACGAATCTCAGCGTAGTAAGTAGCTGGTTTACTGAGCCGTTCTTTGTTAAAAATGTGATCCGTATCCCGATCGTACGATGCCATCTCATAATCATGATCCATCTTGATCGCATCAAAGGGGCAGTATTCTGCGCACAGACCGCAGCTCATACAAATGTCAATATCGATAAAGAACTCAGTGGGCTCCGGTATCGGACGACCAGTCTCGGGGTTTGTTGATCTCACGATCCATATACATTGGGGAGGACATACTTTCGCACAAATACCGCACGATGTGCATCGGTCCTGGTGTGTGCTATCCTCCAGTTCATCATAAATCAAGAATGGAATATATCTAAATTCTTCCGGTACAGGGAGTTTTTCCTCAGGATATTGCACTGTAAAAACGCCGCGGGCATTTGGGCCCTGCCGCTCACGAAGGGCAGCATCATTGTAGTAACGACCCCGACTTAACCAGCGAATGTCGTCGATGTAGGTCTCGATGAAGTGTCTCAAAGTTACACCAAGACCCTTCACCATTCCGATACCGTACATCCCCTTTTCAACCTTCTCTTTCTCTTTCAAGATACATCCTCGCTATCGATCGGTCTCACCAAGGACGATGTCAATAGAGCCTAATACTGCAACAGCGTCCGCGATCTTCTGTCCCTTTGACATGATACCTAATGCGGTCAGATTGATAAATGATGGCGCACGGACGTGATAACGCCAGGGATTTGGCTTCCCATTCGAGACGACGTAAAAACCAAGTTCACCCTTCGGATTTTCAACCCTCCCATAGGCCTCTCCTGCAGGTACCCTGACTTGATACTGAGGTTTCCCGGTCTGGATCTCTCCATCGGGAATGTCCCTAAGAACTTGATCCAGGATCTTCAGGCTCTCACGGATTTCATCGATACGGATCCGGTACCTATCGTACACGTCGCCGTTGTATCGAACGGCTACATCGAAATCGAAGCGATCGTAGATCGAATAAGGATCAGCCTTCCTGACATCATAAGGTACACCGGAAGCTCTAAGCACTGGGCCTCCGGCAGAATAAGCTACTGCGTCTTCAGCAGTAAGAACTCCAACACCTTCTCCGCGTACGCGTACAATCTCGTTATCCGTGAGATAGGTGTCCAACTCATCGATCTTTCTGGGCATTCTCTCCCGGACGAGTTCTGTCAAAGTCTCTAAAACCCCCTCCGGTAAATCGCGCGCCAATCCTCCGAACCGGAAGTAATTGCACATCATCCGCGAGCCAGAAACTGCCTCGAAGATATCGAGAACCAGTTCACGTTCATTGATGGCATACAATGACGGGGTAAAGAATGCGCCCAGATCGTTCAAAAGGAAACCGATTGCCCAGATATGATTCACGATTCGGGTCAACTCTGCCATCATCACTCGAATGTATTCCGCTCGCTCGGGTACTGCGATGTCCATCAGCTTTTCGACAGCCAGTGCGTAAGCAAAGTTATTGCCCATTGAGCAAATGTAGTCCAGCCTATCGGTGAAGGGCATATTCATAAGATAGGTATTGCGCTCGGCGATTTGTTCATGATTCCTGTGCAAATATCC
>CBDVCG010000129.1:0-5969 GCA_965372425.1 uncultured Anaerolineales bacterium | reverse complement strand
TAGAGCGCACGGTTCACATCCGTGAGGTCGATGGTTCGAGTCCATTCGCGCCCACTGTAGTCCTCACGGTTTTCCTTCCAATGCATAGGGTTAAAACTGCCTGCCATTAGAAGCTGAATCCAACCCTAGATAGATTCCTGCATAGCTTTTCAATGACAGCATCAATGGATATGACATATTAAGATCAAATACAGGATATCTCGCATAAGATTCAATATACAATAGCTATGGTTAAGTTTTAACAAGTAGGACGAGCATCTTTATTCGACGCATTGGGAGTGGTGTGAAATGCCCCTGACCTTACGCGAAGCGATGAGCCTGGTAGAACCTCTGAAGAGATCCAAGGTCATTGCAGGTGACAGTGGACTCGAAAACACGGTCAAATCCGTGAATGTCATGGAGGTCCCGGAGATTTTGGAATGGGTCCGTCCGGGTGAATTGCTGGTCACCACCATGTATCCGTTACGCGATGATGACGCTGCTATTGAAACGCTCGTGCCGCTGCTCGCGAAAAAAGGTCTTGCCGGCCTGGCTGTAACCCCCTCGGATTATATGGACGAATTCCCACCAGAAATGATCGCATCTGCTAACGAGTTGGGATTTCCACTCATCGAACTGCCCGAAAAAGTCTCTTTCATTGACATCATTCAACCCATCACGAGCGAGATACTTAAACTCCAAGCTAATGAACTTATTGAATCTGAAGAAATCCATCGTCAGTTCATCGAGCTTGTACTGAGCGGCGGAACCTATCGAGACATTGCCCAGGGGATTGCGCAGCGAGTCAATAAACCCGTTACGATTGTTGATCGTTTCCGGAGAGTTCTGGGTGAGGGATTCATCATGGGGCATCCGCAGCTTCACAAAGACTTCTTCCGGGATGAAATAACAGGCGACCGGTATCTGAATGACCGCTACCTTGCAAAAGTCGTCTCAGAGGTAGATGGTAGCGAAGCGGTATATAAAACTGTGGAAGGTGCAGAAGGACCCATCGAGCACATCGTCTGCCCGGTGATGGTTGGACCGATGGCGCTGGGAGAAATTATCGTTTGGGGGCGCCTGCAAGAACCACCCAGATCGATCGACCTGATTGCAATTGAACATGGCACAACCGTCGCGGCATTAAAAATGATGGAGATGCGCTCCATTACGGTGGCAGAGGAGCGATTCCGAAATGAAATATTGGAGGGATTGCTTTCCTCGACCCTCGACGAGCGTGAACGAGCGATCCAGATGTCGAATGATTTGGGAAACCGTCTTGTGCCGCCTTACGTCGTCATCCTCGTGGGCCCGGATTACCCCGACGGGACGACGCTCACGAAGGCCCAGAGCATCGAGAAACGGAACATCGATTCAAGCCTGCATCTTTCTGGAAGGTACATTCGAGCGGTTGAGCCGGACGCATCATTCTGGTATCAGGGACCGCGCCTGGTCATCTTTTTTCCATTCCCAAAATCCAAGCTCGCAGAGAGTCGATCATTCTTGAACGAAGAACTTCAGACGATATGCGAGCGTATACGCATCGAGAACGCACCATACACCGTCTCGATGGGAATCAGCCCGGGTGTCTTTGGTCTGGATGATTTTCGTCTCGCATATGAATGTGCTCGGCAGAGTCTTGTGATCGGCTCCTCCTTACAAACCCAGAATACGGGCCGGGTCACGCACTATGAGGATCTTGGGCTGTTTAGGATCGTATCTATCGCCGAAAGCCGGACAAGCTTGGAGCGCTTTTGTTATGATGCCATCGGCCCTTTGCTTGCCTATGATCGTGAAAACGACGCTGAACTTTCTTCAACATTGCGAACCTTCTTGGAGCAGAACCAGAATTCAACCAAAACGGCAAAACTTCTCTTCATCCATTACAACACACTGCGATACAGGCTCGAGCGCATTAAGGATATCCTGGGGGACGTGCTGGAGAATCCACAACAGCGACTCGAGATTGAACTTGCGCTTCAACTCTATCCTTTCATTAATCGGGGGGCATCCAAGTAGCCGCTTTCGATTACGGGAATCTGTTAAACGAGAAAGATGCTTGCACGCTCTGTGTTCAGACCCCGCATGCTTGAGCTAGATTACAAGATATGTTTGTTAACTTCACACAAGTACGTCCCATATTTCTAGTGAGCTTACATATTCCCCAGGTCAAGGTGCAATTGCTACAATATTCACGAACACTACCTCAAATAGAAACAGGATAATCCTCAGATGAGGGTAGGATGACAGAGCCCCTTAAGGCTGGCTTCCCAGCCGATCGCGAACCCATCATTAGTGTCAAGAGTCTTACTAAAAAATTCCCGGGTGTTCTTGCCAATGATTCAATCAATTTTAATGTATTCCCGGGAGAGGTGCACGCGCTCTTGGGGGAGAACGGCGCGGGGAAAAGCACGCTCGTCAAATGTGTGTATGGCTTCTATCAGCGGGATAGTGGCGACATCATCGTTCGTGGGAAATCGGTTGACATCCTCTCCCCTCAAGATGCGCGAACGCATCAAATCGGGATGGTGTTTCAGGACTTGACGCTGATCCCTGCACTGAATGTCGTGGAAAATATCGCACTATTCCTCCCCGACCTTCCCCCACTGCCCGATCTTAAAACCATCGCAAAACAAATCGAAGATCTCGGGGCCAGGTATCACCTGGAGGTCGATCCATGGGCGTTGGTCAAGGATCTGTCCATTGGTCAACAACAAAAAGCAGAGCTCTTGAAATTACTTCTGGCTGAGTCTCGTATCCTCATCCTCGATGAACCCACAAGAGTTCTTGCACCACATGAACTCGAGGGGTTCTTCCGGGTGCTTGAGCAATTAATTAAGGATGACTTCGCTGTAATCCTCATCACTCACAAGCTTAACGAAGTCCTTCAATGCGCCGATCGAATCACCGTATTACGAGAAGGTCGAGTCGCCGGCACGCTTTCTCGCCTTGATGCCAGCGAAGAGAAGCTGGTGGAGATGATGTTTCAAAAAGAGCTCTCCGCATTAAGTATCGAGCATAAAGGCGGGACGCGAGAAGAAATGCTGCCCATCCTGGAGCTGCGTGGAGTATCTACACAAGGTGAGGGCGCGGAAACAAGCCTGGAACAAATCGATCTTGAGGTATGCGAGGGTGAAATCGTTGGCGTTGCCGGGGTATCGGGAAATGGTCAGAGAGAATTAGGCGATCTTATCCTGGGGACGATAGGCTGCACAAGAGGAACCAAGCTTCTCTATGGAAAAGATGTTACCAATCACTCGATCCGCCAACTGCGAAGGGCTGGTGTCAGCTTCATTCCCGAGAATCCCCTTACGATGGCAGCTATTCCGTTCATGACCGTCCTCGAGAACATGGCTGTTACGGATGCAAACCGCTACTCACGCTATCGTGGGCTTGTTATGGATTGGCATTCGGTCAGGGTCGATACCGAACGAGTCATGGAGCAGACGGGATTTACGTTTTCCTTGGACGCGCCAGCCAGGTCGCTCTCCGGAGGTAATTTACAGCGCATGGTGATCGTTCGCGAGATGTCCCATGCGCCCCAGCTAATCATCGCTTCGTACCTTACTCGGGGCCTAGATGTGCAAAGCACGAGCGCCGCACGTCAAGCGCTATTACAGGCCCGCGATAAAGGTGCAGGTGTGCTGCTAATCTCGGAAGATCTTGAGGAGTTGTTCAGCCTCAGCGACCGATTGATCGTGATGTACGGAGGGAGCATTGCCGGTGTGTTTAAGCCCGATGAAACCGACTTCTATGAGGTTGGCCATCTCATGACTGGATCAAGAGCAGAGAATGTCGCAAACAACTGAAGTCCAACGTGGATCGGAATCATTCGGCCAGAAGATACTAGACGCTTTGGTTCGATATGGCATCGTGGCTATCGTGGCCTTTCTTTTCTTCGGCATCATCTTGCTGATCTCAGGTAAAGATCCGATCCAATCCTATCGCGATATTTTTGTGTCCACGCTGGGCAGCAGTTATGGTTTCTCAGAAGTTATTGTGGTCATGACTCCCATGCTTCTGACGGCACTTGCGGTGGCGCTACCCTCGCGGATTGGCCTCATTAACATCGGCGGCGAAGGCCAGCTCTATATGGGCGCATGTGCAGCTACCTGGGGCGCTCTTACTTTCAGCGAGCTTCCTGCATGGATCTTGCTGCCTCTACTGGTGGTTCTCGGTATGATCGGTGGTGGAATCTGGGCGCTTATTCCAGGTGTCTTGCGTGCGAAGGGCCTCGTGAATGAGACAATCAGCACGCTGTTGCTCAATATGATTGCGCCCATGATTGTCTCGTTTTTTGTGTTTGGGTTCTGGCATTCGCCGATGGACACGAACAAGACGCCAAATTTTGCACCCTCTGCGCGCCTCCCCAACTTATTCGAGACACGCATCGATATCAGCTTGCTCATCGCTCTTTTCCTTTTGGTCCTGTTTTGGTACGCGATGAAAAAAACACGCTGGGGGTTGGAAATGCGCGCCATAGGAGGCAATCCCCAGGCGGCCATGCGCAATGGCATTCCGATGAAAAAATATATTATCGTCGTGATGTGCATTGCCGGGGCAATCGCAGGGATCGCAGGAATGGCACAGGTTACGGGATTCTACGGTGTGTTACTGGCCAATTTTTCTCGAGGCATCGGCTTTATGGGGTTTTTGATCAGCTGGTTGGCGGGAGGGTCTCCCCTGGGGATATTGCTGACCTCTTTCGTCGTGGCCGTCATCATCTCGGGAGGAAATCTTCTACAGTTGACGCGCGATTTGCCTTATTCGGTGATCAACATCCTGTTAGCTTTCACGCTCTTCGTGGTGCTCGCTCGACCTAGTTTCTTCCGAAAAAGGAAAGAAGCATGACCATCCTGGCTCTTCTGGGCGTCTTTTCGAGCGCGATCTTCTCAGGAACGTCACTGCTGTATACCACCCTCGGCGAGATGACTAACCAGCGTTCTGGAATCGTGAATCTCGGCATTGAGGGTGTGATGCTGGTCAGTGCTTCGGCCGGGTTTGCTGTGACATCCCTTACGGGTCAAGCTTACTTGGGCGTGCTGGTGTCAATCCTCGCGGGCGGGTTGATGAATTTGATCCTGGGTTTTCTCGTTATCACCCGCAAGGGCAATCAACTTGCAAGCGGACTTGCCCTTATGTTTTTCGGTTTCGGCTTGAGCGCATGGATTGGACAGTCGTTCGTTGGGACAAAAATCACAGGTTTGCCTAGATTTTCCTTACCCGGACTGTCGAGCTTACCCGTATTGTTCAGCTCGCTCTTTCAATTCGACCTCCTAATTTATCTGGCTATTCCCACTGCGATTTTTGTGTGGTGGCTCTTGTTCCGGACAAGGTGGGGTCTTGGCTTAAGGGCGGTTGGAGAGAATCCGGGCACTGCGTTCGCATCTGGTCGAAACCCCAACCTCATTCGCTATCAAGCACTCTTTGTCGGAGGACTTCTTGTCGGTGTTGGGGCGGCCCATCTTTCCATCGCCTATACCATGAACTGGACAGAATATATGACCGCCGGCCGTGGTTTCATCGCATTGGCGCTGGTGATATTCGCAAAATGGAATCCACTAAGAGCGATCATCGGTGCCCTCCTATTCAGCGGTGCGGTGGCATTCCAGCTCTTGATGCAATCCAGCGGCATACAGATTTCGCCATTTCTACTGGATACTATTCCCTACGTTTTAACCCTTCTTGTACTGATGGTTTGGGGTGGCTCCCGAAGGTTTGCCGCTCCTGCAAGTCTTGGACGTGTCTATCAAGGTACTGAATAGGATAGGAAAGGAGAGAACATAACGAAAGGAAGACTTCTACTTGCCGTGCAACCATCATCATCTTACCCAACCATGTTTGCAATCCCGATACGAGAAGAGGAGAAGAGAAAATGAAGACGAATCGAACAACCTCCATCCTGGCATTGCTCCTCGTCGTTGTTCTGCTGCTCACAGCCTGTGGCACAGCAGCTGCGCCGACGGAAGCTCCTGCAGAACCACCAGCAG
>CBDVCG010000128.1:0-5999 GCA_965372425.1 uncultured Anaerolineales bacterium | reverse complement strand
CACAGCTGGCGAATCGCATGGCCCTGCTTTGACAACGATCCTGGAAGGTTTACCAGCAGGACTTGAGATTACGGTGGAAATGATTGCGATTCAGCTGGCTCGTCGGCGGCGGGGTTATGGTGCCGGACCACGCATGCGCATCGAAACCGACCGCGTACACATTATGGGCGGGGTCCTTGCAGATGTTTCCACTGGTGCGCCGATAGCGATTCAGATAGAGAACGACGATCATCACAAATGGTTGGGGAAGGATATCCCACCCTTCACCATACCCAGGCCAGGTCATGCCGATCTGACCGCAGCAATCAAATACGGCTATCGCGATCTTCGCCCGTCCCTTGAGCGTGCCTCTGCACGAGAAACCGCAGCGAGGGTGGCGGTAGGTGCAGTCTGCAGACAGCTGTTGTCTCATTTTGATATCGAGATAGGGGGGTATGTTCGTTCGATTGGTGAGATTACGGCGAATGTCGACGGGATGGAGCTGGCCGAACGGGCGCGCGTCGCGGAGGGGAACGATGTCCGGGTCCCAGATCTGGAAGCCGTTCCTCGAATTAGGGAGCGGATCAAAGCGATTATGAAACAGGGGGACACGCTTGGTGGAACGATCGAGGTCTTTGCATTGGGCTTGCCGCTTGGACTGGGATCCCACGTTCATTGGGATCGCCGTTTGGATGCTCGTCTAGGAGCCGCTGTCCTGGGCGTGCAGGCTATCAAAGGTATCGAATTCGGTACGGCGTTCGAAAACACGAAACGACGCGGGACAGAAGTGCATGATGCCATCCGACTGGAAGGGGATAAGCTCGTACGGCCGTCGAATCGGGCAGGGGGTCTGGAAGGGGGGATCACGAATGGGGCGCCTGTGATTCTGCGTGCTGCGATGAAGCCGATCGCCACAACGCTCACGCCTCAAAAAACAGTGGATTTATTCACGGGGGAGGAGGTGTCCACTCAATACGAGAGGTCCGATTTCTGCCCCGTGCCGCGCGCGGTGCCCATCCTGGAAGCCGTTGTCGCATATGTTCTTGCTGATGCTTTGATGGAAAAATTAGGGGGTGATTCACTGGAAGAGATGACATCCAGATTCGCGCAGCTGCGCCGTGCCCGACTTTCAGATCTGGACATGGATGGATCCCCGCAACGATTTTGGCCAGGAGAGAACGAATAAGATGGCACGATGGCTATTTCTTTACGGTCCTTCCGGGTCGGGAAAATCGACCCTTGGTCGAATTATGGCGGAGAATCTGTCACTTAATTTCTTTGATTTGGATCATGAAATTGAGCGGACGGAAGGAATGAATATCCAGAAGGTATTCGAGGCGAAGGGCGAGGGGGGCTTCAGAAATCAGGAGAAATCATTACTCGCAGAACTGCTTATGAATGATTCTGGGATTCTAGCTTTGGGGGGTGGGACGCTCCTGGATTCAGAGAACCGCGATCTCGTCTGTGACGCGGGTTCGGTGCTGTGTCTGCATGCATCCATTGAGACTTTGCTTAAACGAATTCGCGTAGATGGCCACAACCGACCTTTATTGGAAGGAAATCGCGAAGAGCGCTTGCATACACTGCTCGAAGAAAGATCAGAACACTATGGGTCCTTTTCTCTCCATCTGAACACCGACCTTCTATCCTCTGCAAAAGCGGCCCGGGAAGCTCAGACCATCATGGGCGCTTTC
The DNA here is from genome assembly GCA_965372425.1 of uncultured Anaerolineales bacterium. GTDB lineage: Bacteria > Chloroflexota > Anaerolineae > Anaerolineales > E44-bin32 > E44-bin32. Next base: position 4,326 of record CBDVCG010000128.1, on the reverse strand, counting down.
CGGGTCGAAGGCATGGATCGCAGTTATGAAGTGCGGGTTCAGGATGGACACTTGAAGGAGTTATCCCTTCTCTTATCTGGGACGCAATCTCCCCTAGGGCTAATCACCGATGAGAATGTAGGGAAGCTATATTCGGCGGGGGTGACTGAAGCATTCCAGGATTTCGGGCTGCGTGTCTATGAATTCCGCATCCCTGCCGGAGAAGATCACAAGTCCCTAGAGATGGCTTCGAAGATTTGGGAGTTCTTCGCCCGATCTCGACTCGAACGCGGCAGTGTCATCATCGCAATGGGCGGAGGCATGGTGGGGGATCTGGCCGGCTTTGCAGCGGCAAACTTCCTTCGAGGGGTCCCGTGGGTAATCCTGCCAACCTCGCTTCTAGCCATGGTGGATGCCAGCATAGGTGGAAAGACGGGTGTCAACCTTCCAGAGGGGAAGAATTTGGTAGGCGCATTCCATTCGCCACAAGCTGTATATGCAGATCTCTCAACACTATCGACTTTGCCTGAAATCGAGATGAAGAGCGGCCTTGCGGAGGTGATTAAACATGGGGTCATCGCAGATCCTGGACTATTCGAGATCTGCAAGCAAGGTTTCATCACGGGAAATATTAGAGCAGTGGTCTCAAGAGCGATGGCGGTCAAGATCAAAATCGTACAAGAGGATCCCTACGAGACCGGCTTGCGTGAGGTGCTCAACCTTGGACATACAGTTGGGCACGCGATCGAAAAGCTCTCAAATTATTCCATCCGACACGGGGAGGCTATCGCAATGGGGATGGTAGCCGAGGCGCGCATGAGCGAAGCCCTGGGAATCGCGGACCCAGGTCTGGGCGAGTGTCTTTCCGCGACACTTTCGGGAGTCGAGTTGCCCGGCGAGATCCCTGGAGCCCTTGATCGATCAGAATTGGTTAAGGCGATGCAGGTGGACAAGAAACGTAAGGGTGGTGTGCTGCGTTTTTCACTGCCGGTATCCATTGGCGAAGTTCGAACAGGGGTTGAGATAGAACCAGAAGACGTGTTGAAGATGATTTCGTAAGGAGTATATATGAAGCCTGTTCTGGTCCTTCATGGTCCAAATATGAATTTACTCGGCGAGCGGGAAACTGAGCTTTACGGGGACACGGATTTGGATGCTTTAGACCAACAACTCATCAAGGAAGGCGCTGCTTTAGGTTTCGAAGTCCGCACGCACCAATCCAATCACGAAGGCGAGTTGATCACAGCGCTCCACGACGCTAAGAAATGGGCGGTGGGTGTAGTTTTCAACCCTGCAGGGTACACGCATACGTCTGTTGCTTTGCGCGACGCCGTTGCCGGGATCGATATACCGGTCGTAGAGGTACATATGTCGAACACCTCGGCTCGGGAGGAATTTCGCCACCGATCGCTCATCGCTCCGGTGTGTGTAGGCGTGATTTCTGGATTTGGAGTGAACTCTTACCAACTTGGGTTGCATGCCTTGTGTGGGATTCTGGCAGGAAAAGTGGCATCAGGATGAAGTACCAGTCTCATGGGTTGACGGTCCGATCGAGTCGGATGGAGGTGCTCTCACTTCAGTACTTCGCTACGCTGGCTACGGTGATTGGTGAGCTTCAAGCTTCCGGGCTGGATGTCATTCGGCTCGATATAGGCTCACCGGATCTTCCACCCCCTCCGCAGGTGATCGAGACGCTCTCTCGGTCTGCTGCACAGGAGAGCCACCATGGGTATCAACACCACAGAGGCACCCCCCGGTTGCGGGAGGCATGGGGGGCGCATTATCTTCGAAAGTTTGGGGTTGAGCTGGATTCTGAACGGGAGATCGTGCCGCTGCTAGGATCGAAAGATGGCATCTTCCATCTCGCACAAGCCTTAATAAATCCGGGCGACATCGCCTTGGTTCCGGACCCGGGGTATCTGACTTATGAAAGTGGTACATCGTTTGCAGGAGGGAAGCCTTACTTCCTACCGTTGGAAGCTGACGCCTACCTTCCCAATCTGAGGGACGTGCCTGGGGAAATCGCCGGAAGGGCTCGTATTCTATGGCTCAATTATCCTAATAACCCCACAGGCGCTGTTGCAGAACAAGGATACTTCAAAACCGTGGTTGCCTACGCACGGGAAAATAACCTCCTGATATGTCACGATGCAGCTTACACACAGGTCACATACGATGGGTTCCGAGCTCCAAGCCTTCTTGAAATTCCAGGGGCCAAGGATGTAGCAGTCGAGTTCAATACACTTTCCAAATCGCACAATATGGCTGGTTGGCGAACCGGTGTTGTGGTAGGCAATGTACACGCCCTGGATGCGCTCTACACGCTTAAGACGCATGCCGATAGCGGGCAATTCCTTCCGATCATGGAGGCAGCTGCCGAGGCTTTATCGATCGGGGAGGAGTGGATCGAAGAACGTAACGACATCTATCGAAGGAGACGTGATCTCGTAGCCGAGATGCTTAGTGAATTGGACACCCAGTTTCGATTGCCTCGCGGGGCGGTTTATCTCTGGTTTGCAGCCCCATCAGGGTGGTCATCCATAGATTTCACGGAAGCGTTGCTGAAAGATAAGGGCGTCAGCCTGGCACCGGGCACGATCTTTGGGACTCGCGGAGAGGGATTTGCTCGATTGTCTCTGTGTAGACCGGAAGATCGGCTCCTCGATGCCATGACTCGGATGACGGAATGGTGGAAGCAGACTTCTGAAGGAGGGGCCAGGGATGCCTAAGGTTCGGACACAGAAGGCAGGTTCTGAGGCAGCCATCACGCTTGCGTTTCAAGGTGAGCCAGGGGCCTACAGTGAAGCAGCCGCGTTGGCTCTGTATGGTACGGAGATCGTGACAGTGCCTTGTGAAACCTTCGCCGATGTCTTCCAAAGCGTTGTGCAGGGGGTTACAACGCATGGGTTGGTGCCCATCGAAAACAGTTTGGCAGGCAGCATCCACAAGAACTACGATCTACTATTGCGGAATGAATTGTATATCGTCGCCGAGTTCCACCTTCGAGTGCGACATTGTTTGCTGACCTTGCCTGGCGTAAAGCTTGATGATGTGCGGGAGGTGTATTCCCACCCACAAGCATTGGCGCAGTGTGAGGGCTATTTGAACCAGTTATCCGAGGTCCAATGCGTTCCCTCCACAGATACAGCTGGCAGTGCACGACTGATCAGGGAGTGTGGGATGCGAACTGCGGCGGCAGTAGCTTCTCGCCGAGCGGCGGAAGTATACGACATGGAGATTCAGGCGGAAAGCATCGAAGATAATCCTGCCAATTACACCCGCTTCCTCGCACTAGCCCGCGAGCCGCAAAATCCAGGCCCTGATGCGAAGACGTCAGTGGTCTTTACTCTACGGCACCGCCCAGGCAGTCTCTATCAGGCACTGGGTGGATTTGCAGATCGAAGCATTGATCTTACCAAGATTGAATCTCGTCCGCTTGTTGGCCGACCTTGGGAGTACCTCTTCTACCTCGATTTCGTGGGGGCGCCTGCACAAAAGGACGTTGAAGGAACTATCACCAACCTGGAGCGTTACACCGGATTCCTACGCGTATTAGGCTCCTACCCTCGACATGCCTGGCGTTCGGAGAGCGAGGCAGTTGCATCGGATGTGGGTCCATCGGTCATTGACCCTAGTTGAGTCTCGGAAATCGGTGCTCGGTAGAAAGCAATATGAGCTGATATTAATCCAATCTGGATTCAACTACGAAGTGCAACCTTGAGGGTCGCAAAAGGAGCTAGATACAATATGCCTAATGACTACCTCACTATTCTTTCAATGTGAAAGTGCTATGTATCATGGCGAACATAACAACTTTGATTAGACAAGGGTTTGGTCTCAGGAACTCTGGGAGAGTCTCTTATCCTCCAACGTAATGATGCTCTTTCTTCCCAGGTGCTCGCTTAATTTGAAAATGGCTCTTAATGGTAAGTAGTGCTTACTTCCGTGCTTCCGCTTAATTGGACAAATTGGAACCTAAATTAGTCACACCCAAGTTATCGGGTAAAGTATTTCATATATTTCCCTGTAGGCATATCCCTTGATAATCTTTCCAACAAATCCAACATCGCCTTATAGGTTTGGTATTCTTAATTTAAACCCCGAGCAAATCGCAATAGGCCTTGGACAGCCATTAAAGCACCAATCTGAGTTTCATCACTTTATACGCTAAGGGAGATAATTATTGATCTAACAGAGCTATCTATTTAATTCTCAGTTAGCTAAGGTGTAGTAAAAGTTATTAAGAAGTCAGAGCTCATCAGTTTTGCATAAAACGTTAGTACGATACAGTTCGTCTATGCTGTTTAACCATGCTTGAAAGGTATCCTCAGTCGGCTCGCACAGGTC
>CBDVCG010000127.1:0-6040 GCA_965372425.1 uncultured Anaerolineales bacterium | reverse complement strand
CGTATGGACCCGTGTCATCTACGGGTCGTCGGTAATCCGGGGCAGAAATCTGGACGTGGGCTACCTGATCGGGATCAGAGAGACGTGAGCGCATCCTCCCTTCAATCTGCTCCACGGATAGATTGGTCGTGACCACAAGAGGCAGCTTGTTGATGTAGCGGTAGTTGAGCAGTTGGAACAGCTTCTCCCGGGCCCAATCCGTCGCATTCTGTGTCCCGAAATCATCCAAAACAAGCAGTTGAGCATCACGGATCTGATCGAACCGTTCCTCGAAAGTCACTTCATCATCGCTGTAAGCAAAGCGCAGCGAATCGAGTAAATCTGGTACGGTGAGGAACAGGGTGGGAACCCCTCGGGCGACACAATCGTTAGCAATCGCAGCCGCGAGGTGCGTTTTACCACAGCCAAATCTTCCTTGAATCAGCAGCCAGCCCTCCAGCGTTTCCGCGAAAGCCTGGGCTAGATTATGGGCGCGCTGCAGTGAATTCTTCTGCTGTTGACCGAGACCCACGCGCCCGTTTGGATTGAAGTTCTCAAAGGTGAGATTCTCAAGCTCCTCGAGGTGACTCAGGCTGAAGAGTCGATCCCGCGCCTGCGCACGAATATTTCCCTGCCGGCAGGCGCATACCTGCAGCCGACCGAATTCGGGATGGTCGATAGGGAGATCCTGCCTCAAATAGCCTATCCCACCACAATGTGGGCAGTTGGGGTCTCCAAAAGTGGGTTGAGTCGATTCTTCCATCTTGTCCTGTTACGTGTCCAGGTGATCGGAAAACTCGCCTTGGATATAACGCCGGCGGGATTTTTCCGAGTCGCTCCGATCATCTTGTGAATCTTTTCCACGCCTTTTCCAATCTTCCAGAACCGCTTCTACATAGCGCCATTTTCGGACGTTGTTCTCGACCGCGATGCGGAAGGCTTCTTCAATCCAGTCTGGGGGATACTCCCCCTCGGCATCACGCAAACTGTCAGCGATCAGCGGTGTTAGCGGTCCGATGTTTTGTTCATACAGGTTGAAGATGTTTGGTCTTTCACGTGATAGCCGTATGGGCGCATCGACATCTCCGCTGGGGGACCAACGACCTGCCTCAATACTCGCAACGGCGGCGCGTCCCCCCGCAGCATTCAAGAAATAATAGGCTTCATCTTCATCCCCTTCAGAGAGCGAAACATTGAGCAGTGTCCCCCGAGAAACGGCGCGCTCGAGAGCATCCTGAAGTGCGTCTTCGGGCGAGAGCCCGGGAGCATGCAGGAACTTGAGGAGGTGATCATCCTCCGCGATTTCTTGATAACTTAAATAGCGGAAGTTTCCCTCCTTTTGATCTAACGCCCATAGGGCATACAGCGTAATCTGAAGTTCACCGAGATGATCGATCATCGGGAGAAGCTCGGTGAAAAATTCGTTTGGGAGGGGTGTGAGGCTTAGACCATCATCGGTGAAACCCGAAAAACCTTGTCTCATGTGAGGCTCACTTCACCCTGTTGATGTGGTTCATTCGGTGGGTGTAAATTCGACATGACGCGTGGCCGCATTCTCAAATTTAGCCAGCTTCTGGCGGAAAACGAGCTCGATGCTCCCCACCGGTCCGTTGCGGTGCTTCGCGACGATGATCTCGGCGATGTTCTGTCTGGTCGTGTCGTCCTCATATTGATCAGGGCGATAGATGAACATGACCACATCTGAGTCTTGTTCAAGGCTGCCCGATTCGCGCAGGTCGGAGAGAATGGGGCGCGGGGGCCGACGCGATTCGACCGCGCGGGAGAGCTGAGCGGCGGCAAGGACCGGCACGTTGATCTCGCGTGCCAGGGCTTTTAGATTCCGAGAGATGTATGAGACCTCCTGGACACGATTGTCAATACGTCTGTCTCCCGTCATGAGCTGCAGGTAGTCGACGATGATTAAATCAAGACCGATTTCCATGTGCAGGCGGCGGCATTTGGTACGAAGCTGAAGCGGGGTAATGGCTGGCGTGTCATCGAGGTAGATCTGGGTATCGCTGAGCGCACTGACCGATTGTGTGAACAAGGGCCATTCGTCATCCTCGAGGTTTGCCAGGCGCAGACGCTGAGAATCAATCCCGGTCTCTTGCGCGACGAGGCGCTGCACCAACTGCTCGTTCGACATCTCCAATGAGAACAACGCCACATGTTTCTTGTGGAGCTGGCTGGCGTTCTTCGCCACAGACAGGCAGAACCCGGATTTTCCCTGGCCGGGTCGACCGGCGATGATGAGCAGGTCGCTGGATTGCAACCCGCCCAGCAGTCGATCGAGATCGATGAAGCCGGTGGGGACGCCAATCGTCTCGTCCTGGTGTCGGGCGAGGTAGTCGATGCGGTCGTAGTATTCGCTCAAAACTCGTTGGATGGGCTGCAGTTGATGCGTCAGCCTGCGTTCGCTGACCCCAAATATGGATTTTTCGGCGTCGTTGACGACATCTTCGATCGGTGTCCCACTTTGATACGCAAGTCGTGCAATTTGATTGGCAGCCATGAGCAGCCGCCGGCGGGTCGCTGTCTCTTCAACAACATGCGCGTACGCCGCTGCATGCAGGGACGAAGGTACGTTGTTGATCAACGTGGTCAGGTAAGCTGGCCCACCCGTCTCGTCCAACCTTGACTGCCGCTCGAGTTCTTCGGATACCGTGAGGATATCCACCGGGAGCCGCTGCTCATGGAGAGATAAGAAAGCCTCCCAGACCCACCGATTACGATGGAGGAAGAAATCGTCGCCGGAGAGGAAGTGGGCGACGTCGTAGTAGACCTCTGGATTTACGAGCACAGCACCGAGGACAGCTTCCTCAGCTTGTCGATCATGAGGGAGCTCCTGCTCCGTACGACCATCCATAAGAGGAGGGGGCGGGTTATGAGATAGATCGCTCATCACTATCCTGTATGAGAATACCCCATTTTTAAGAAAAATCGACCATGGGAACCGCTTGGTCAATAGTTATTTTAAGACGCGTGACAATTCGTGCAGTGGTTTCAGCTTTCAGAATCTTTCTCGTCTTTATCGAGATCTTCGAGATCAAGAGTATCCACGAAGTCCTTGAATACTTCCAGCCTCTCGTCAGGAGGGCCATCCGGCACATCATCGCCTTCCATCTCATCTTCCGGCTCTGAAGAGGCCTCCTCCATTACGGCTTTAGCGACGAAGACAGGTACATGGACACGGACTGCTAGAGCAAGGGCGTCGGAGGGCCGCGAATCGATCTCCATCTCCGTGCCGTTTACCTGGATGACGATGCGGGCATAGAACACATCATCTCTGAGTTCAGTGATTTTTATCTGCCGGACTTCGGCGCCAAGTTCCTTGAGGACGTTGCGAAGGAGATCGTGGGTTAGAGGTCTGGCGACCTCGACTTCCTGGAGGACGAGCGTGATGGCTTCCGCTTCGTAGGGTCCAATCCAGATCGGCAAGAAGCGATCGGATCCTGTCTCCTTGAGGATGACGATCCGTTGTTGGGACATCAGGCTGACGCGTATACTGTCGATTACGACTTCGACCATGGTCGAGACTCCAAGAGTACCTGATCAGTACGGTGGTGGCATTATATCATGGGTGCTGGGAGCACCATGTGGTGATGTTTTTGAATCATGAAGTTCTGCTATGATTGCTCTGCATCCCCGAGGGATAAAGAATGAGAAAAAAAGACCCCAAGCTGGAACGCCTGTTTGCGCCACGTGGAGTATGCGTCATCGGCGCTTCGAGAAACCCGAGGAAGCTCGGCTACAGTGTTGCGAGAAACTTGATCGTATCGGGCTACCCGGGTCAACTCTACTATGTCAACCCTGGCGGTGGGGAGCTCTTTGATTCACCGATGTACCCGGATATAGGCAGCGTTCCAGACCCTCTGGATCTTGCGGTGATCATGATCCCGGCGCCTTCGGTTCCTCAGGTGCTTGAGCAATGTGGCGAGCGGGGTGTGAAGTACGTAATCATCGGAGCAGGTGGTTTCCGCGAAACAGGGCCAGATGGTGTCGCCCTGGAGGAGAAGTGCCTGGCCATCGCGCAAGCGTATGGGACCCGAGTGCTCGGCCCCAACTGCATTGGATTTCTTGACACACATCTTCCAATTGATACAAGTTTCCTGCCGCTGCCAGGCCCAATTGAGGGCGATATCGCCTTCCTCTCACATTCTGGCGCGATCTGTGAGGCTGTGATCGACTGGGCTCGAGGGCAAGGTTTTGGACTTTCGCGACTGGTAAGCCTGGGGAACCAGATGGACTTGAACGAGGCGGATTTACTTCCACCCACTGCCGCCGATCCCAATACGCGCGTGGTCGCCATGTATTTGGAAGGCGTGGGGGATGGACCGAAGTTTATCGAACAGGCTCGTCGAGTGACCCGAGAAAAACCTGTGGTGGCGATCAAGGTTGGAAAATCCCAGGCTGGGCGGGCTGCTGTCGCTTCACACACCGGTGCGCTCGCAGGTGAGGATGCGGCCTATGATGCGGCGTTCAAAAAAGCCGGGGTGATCCGGGCTCGACACAGCGAGGAGATGTTTGATTGGGCCAGGGCGCTCGCCTGGTGCCCGCTTCCTGCCGGTCCAAGTATGGCTGTCCTGACCAACGCAGGAGGACCTGGCGCAATCGCCACAGATTCACTCGTTGCCAATGGTCTTCAGTTGGCGCAACTTGCCGAGGAAACGACCTCAAAACTTGGGGCCTTATTGCCTGAAGCTGCGAGTCTTAAAAACCCGGTGGATATGCTCGCCGGTGCTGGACCGCGGGAATATGCAGATTGCCTGCGTGCATTGCTTCGGGATGATGGCGTCGACGGTGTGATGGTCATCCTGCCGCCACCCCCTGTCACTACGGCGGCAGAAGTTGCTGGCGCGATTATTCCCGTCATCCAATCGACGCCTAAGCCCGTCGTCGTGGCGTTGATGGGCGAAGAACTGATTGCCCATGCGGCGACCTTATTTCGGGGCGCACACATCCCGGACTATCGTTTCCCCGAGCGTGCAGCTTCAGTTTTTCGTGTGCTGTGGGTTCGCTCACAAATGAAATCTGAACCAAAAGATCAACCCATTGAGCGCTACGCACCAGATCTTGACCTCGTTCGTCGGACATTGGATGGGGCGCCCGTTGGGCGGGAAAGATTCATCGGGTCAAGATTCGCCGCCCAGGTGGTCGAGGCTTATGGCATCGACTGTCCTGAACAGAAGCTTGCACGATCGCAGGATGAGGCCGTCTCCCTGGCGGAGGACATCGGGTATCCGCTCGCGCTCAAGATCGAGTCGCCCGATTATCCACATAAAAGCGATCTGGGAGGTGTCGTGACCCATATCGAGGATGAAGCAGCGCTTCGCGAGAACTACGATGCCATGTCATCCCATTTCGAGAGGATCGCTTCCCTGGACAATCTGGATGGGATCATCGTCCAGCGTATGGCTGACAAAGGGATCGAGGTCATCGTCGGCATGGTGCGCGACCCTCAATTCGGTCCGCTGATCATGTTTGGTTCCGGCGGGATCGAGGTCGAGGAAATGAAGGATGTCGCCTTCGAGCTCGCACCGGTGAATCGACGCGAGGCGGAAGCGATGCTCGAACGGACCTGGGCGGGGGTGCGGCTGGGAGGCCTCCGAGGCGCCCCAGCGTCGGATCGGGCGGCGGTTGTCGATGCAATTCTTCGGATAGGGCAACTGGCGGAGGATTTCCCCGAAGTCGCAGAACTGGAGATCAACCCCCTGCGCGTGTTTCAAGCGGGGCAGGGCGCCGAGGCGCTGGACGTTCGGATTCGGGTGAATTCATAGACGAAATTGCGATCTTGCCCTCCCAACAAAATACGGGCGGACACGTGGGTCCGCCCTTTGTGCCAGCCAGTTCCCCTTGGTTTAATGTCTTTGGGAGCGGAGGCGGTCGCACAAGAGCGAAGCAATCCCCAAATTCGTCTTCCCGAATCTTGTGGTTGGGATTGCTGCCGCCCGACCATGAATGGCCGGGCTCATAGCTCAAGCCCTATGGGCTGGGCTTAAAGGTGCGTAGCGCCTTTCTGCCTTGAGCTCGGAGGTTCAGCTCCGAGGTCCGTTCAAAGATA
>CBDVCG010000126.1:0-6043 GCA_965372425.1 uncultured Anaerolineales bacterium | reverse complement strand
GGAGCTCGACTGGGGGGTGCGACAGATGAAATTGTGCAGACGTATAGAGCATTCGGGGAATACGCTGGGAGGGCGTTTCAAATTATCGATGACATTCTTGGAATATGGGGGCTCCCTGAAAAAACTGGGAAGCCAGTTGGGGACGATCTTCGATCGCATAAAATGACATTGCCCGTGATTTATGCGCTCGAGACATCCGAAGAATTTTCAAACCTCTGGGCATCCCATCGTACGGAGAATGCAAGCGTCGCCCAGATGATCGCGCTGCTCGACCGCATTCAGGCCAGGGAATATACTCAGGAGTATGCAGAGGACTACGCAAACCTGGCAAAAGCTTCTCATGACTCCTCAAATCCTGATTCTCCTGAGGGGATCGCTTTATGGACCCTCGCTGAAAGTTTGATCGGGCGCGAAGCTTGAGCCGGCTGGCTACCTTACACAGAACTTACATAGCCGCCTGTGTATTGTCGGCTAACTTACTCATGCTATAATCCCACCAAACACACACAAACCTATGCGAAGAACCACGCGTCCTCTTGGTGATCAACCCGAAAGTGATGGGTTGGACAGATTACAGCCCGGAACTACTCTCCAAGAGCGGTATCTCATTCTTGGGATGCTCGGCTCTGGTGGAATGAGTTCTGTCTATAAAGGTCGTGACCTGCACTTCCCCAACGTCACGAGGCTTGTAGCTATCAAAGAAATGGTGAATCTCATCGCTGATCAATCGATGTATGAGATGGTTGTGCGAAATTTTGAGCGGGAAGCAGACCTGCTCGCCACCCTCTCGCATCCCTCAATCCCCACAATATACGATAACTTCACACAGGAAAATCGTTCATACCTCGTAATGGAATTCATCGATGGCGATGACCTCGAAGCGATATTGAGTGAAACTGGAGGTCCCGTCAGTGAAGAGCGGGTTGTATCGTGGTCTATCGAAATATGCGACGTGCTGAGTTACCTGCATAACCAACACCCGGAACCAGTTATTTTCCGTGACATTAAACCATCGAATGTGATGATCGACCATCATAATCATGTCCGGCTTATCGACTTCGGCATCGCGCGCGTTTTCCAATCCGGACAAAAAGGAACCATGATCGGTACCGAGGGTTACTCACCTCCCGAACAGTATCGGGGTGAAGCATCACCTGCAGGCGATATCTACGCCCTTGGTGCAACGCTACACCATCTGCTGACGGGTCGGGATCCTCGCATCGAGCCTCCATTTTCGTTTGCCGAACGGTCCATCACGGGTATCAACCCCTTGGTTTCACCTGAGCTTGAAACTGTAATAAATCACGCCCTTGAGTACGATCCAAAAGACCGCTACGTAAGCGCCAGCAATATGAAAGAAGCGCTCATTTCAACAGCGAAGAGAACCGGGCTGCTCAACAAACCAAGCGTGGCTGCAGTCATTGCCCATAGCGATAAAATCGAAGAACTCTGGTCGTTCGAATGCGAGGACGAAGTTCGTGGAACGCCCCTCATCTATGAGGGTCAGGTTTATGTCGGATGCTACGACAACAACCTGTACGCCCTCGATGAGAAAACCGGAGAATTCAAGTGGAAGTATGCTGCCGAGGGTGGTATCACCGGGAAACCCGCTGCAGAGGATGGCGTCCTTTTCGTGGGCTCTGAGGATCAACGTCTCCACGCTGTCGCAGCCAATCGCGGCACGCTGGTTTGGACATACTTTGCAGAGGGACCTATTCGCTCCTCGCCATCGGTCTCAGACGGGCATGTCTTCGTCGGCGCCGATGACACCCGTCTTCACGTGGTGAACATGGTAAACGGTCGGCGTGCATGGCGCGTGCAGGCTTCCGCACCGATCTGGTCATCTCCATTGGTCATGGATGAGCGAGTTTATTTTGGTTGTGAGAGTGGTGATTTCTACTGCTACGATTTTAAAGGCGAGATGAAATGGCGTAAAAAAGTTAAGCGGGCCGTCACCTCCTCCCCTATGCTTGTGGATGGGATGGTCTACGTTGGCGCCAAAGATTGGACCCTCTATGCGCTCGAGGCGGAAAATGGTTGGCAGGTCTGGCGATTCCGCATGGGTGGGCCACCGATCTCCACACCAACCTACGCAGAGGGGAAAATATTTATTGGATGCGGGGATAAAAACATATACGCCATCGACGCTCGACATGCTCGCGAATCGTGGCGCTTCGAAACTGATCATCAAGTGACTGGGTCACCGCTCGTGCACGAGGATTCTCTGTACTGCGGATCCGTGGATGGTGCATTATACTGTTTGGACATCCGGAGCGGTCGTCTGCGGTGGAAATTCCAAACTGATGGGCCGATCACCGGGAGTCCAGCAATCTCAGATAATATCTTGATTTTTGGTTCGACCGATCATAAGGTTTATGCCCTGATTGCGTAATAGAGAACTTCCAGACGGGCAGGAAACTGGGTAGATATGAAATTTCTTAGGAAGCTGTTAGCGCCAATCTCAAAGTTGTCGAACTCAGCCGAGGCAACGCAGGTTGGCACCCCATATAATGATTCTAAAAGGGCATACTTTGGCCATGACGGTATGGACCAGATTTTAGTGGGCACCGGCCAATCCACAGGTATTGAGCGCAGCCACAACGAAGATGCGCTTCTCGTTCTAACGGGGCGCTCGGCTGGCGAAACACCTCTCCCCGAATTTGGATTATTCGTAGTGGCAGATGGAATGGGAGGTCATCGAGCGGGCGAAGTTGCCAGCGCAGTCTCTGTCCGCACTGTGGCACGGAAACTTACCGAAGGAGCGATCTTACAAATCTTCGACACAGGGGACGACGACACAGAATCCGCCCCGCTCCAAGAACTACTCCGAGAGGCCATGGAGGAGGCGAACCAGGCAGTCGTCGATCTCGTTCCGGGGGGCGGGACAACATTGACTACTGCAGTTCTTCTCGGCCATCAAGTCACGATCGGACACGTGGGTGACAGCCGTATCTATTTTATCGACGATGGGAAAACCGAGGTCGTCACTCGTGATCACTCCCTGGTTGAAAGACTTCGCGAGCTAGGACAGCTCACCCCAGAAGAAGCCGAAAATCATCCCCAGAGGAACGTCCTGTATCGCGCCATTGGTCAGGGAGCGAACCTCGAGGTGGATGTGCTCACACTGCCTGCCCCGAGAGGAGGCCACCTGCTCATTTGTTCAGATGGGCTCTGGGGGGTTGTGACCGATCCAGATATTCTCGCAATTGTAAATGGAGCCGCTCATCCACAAACCGCATGTGAGGAACTCGTAAAAGCGGCCAATGCTGCAGGTGGACCTGACAATATCACTGCTGTTCTCATCCGTTTTCCACCTGGCTAAAAAGGGGATTGTGTGCCGATTGAGAAGGATTATTACTCACTCCTAGGTGTCCCGAGGAACGCCTCGACGGATGAGCTCAGACGTGCCTATCGGGAGGCCGCCCACCGATTACACCCGGATAAAAATATCGACCCTGGTGATACCGAACTCTTTCTTGATGTCGGTCAGGCCTACGAAACCCTCATCGATGTCGACAAACGTGCTGCCTACGACAAGCAGTTGGCGCAAGCTGAAGAGGAGCTGCTCGCCTCTTCTCCATTCCACAGCAAAATTCAGCATAGCCGCGAAGCCATCCTCGAGTTGGATGAGCCTCAGGTGCACTATATCCTGCTCGATATCAAACCCGCAGAGCATCTCCCGGATCGTCGTCCACCGGTCAACCTATGCCTCGTAATCGATCGGTCCACTTCTATGAAAGGCCCTCGTCTTGACCAGGTTCGCTCATCGGTCTTGACCATCCTGCAGGATATGCAGCCTGGTGATACCACCTCCATCGTTGCCTTTAGCGACAAAGCCGAGGTAATTGTTTCACCTGAGCAGGCCGCCGATATCGCTGTCGCCCGTGCCAGGATGAGCCTTCTTCAAGCTGGAGGAGGCACCGAAATTGGTCAAGGTTTGACGGTCGGTTTGGATGAAATCCATCGCAATTTCACCCGTGAGGGAGTTAACCATCTTGTCTTGCTGACTGATGGCCGAACCTACGGAGACGAAGAGCTGTGCCTCGAGCTCGCGGATCAGGCTTCGACCTATGGTATTTCAATCAATGGCGTGGGCATCGGCTCTGATTGGAGCGATCGACTCCTCGACGATCTCGCCAGCCGTACAGGTGGAAATGTGCTCTTCCTGAATACTCCCCGGGCGGTTACCGATCTGCTCCACCGCATCCACGAAAGCCTCACCCAGATTGTGGCCAATCGGGTGCGCCTGGAGGGCGCTTTAGGACAGCAAGTCGATCTGCGATCCGCATTTCGAATACTTCCCGATCCAATTCCATTGGGCGACAGCCTTCCCGTGGTCCTGGGTCATTTGCCACGTGACGGCGTCATTCGTCTGCTCCTGGAAATGGTCATTCATCCAGTCCGATCGGTTGATGAACTCACGCTTGCACATTTCAATGTGAGTGGAGATATCCTTGGTTCAGATATGGAGGGCATGGTTCTCCCCATTGAAATCAAGATCAACGTCACTAGCGACCCAGATACCAAACCTCCACCAGATCAAATCGTATCTGCACTAAACCACGTCGCGCTATACCGCATGCAGGAGAAAGCACGGCACGAAGCTGAGCTTGGACAGGTAGCACAAGCAGCCAGGCGGCTGGAAAACTTAGCCACCCATCTGCTTGCAGAAGGTGAACGTGAATTGGCCAAGGCTGCGCTCAATGAAGCAGTCCAACTTACACAAGCTCGACGACTGAGTCCGGAGGGGGAGAAAATTCTTAAATACGGAACTCGGTCGCTTCTCCTCCGAACTCCAACAGGTGAGCCATGATCGAATGCCCATCGTGTACGCATCGCGAATTCGTAGGGACGTTGTTCTGCAGCGAGTGCGGCACACGGCTCGTACATGCCACCCCTGTCCCTACGATGGCAATTTCTACTGATGCCATTGCTAAAGAGTCTGCAGCCACAAAACCATCCCCACCAGAGCCTCAGCTCTCCTCGGGTGCACACTTCGGACTGCGTGTGATCTCGACGGGCGATATCATTTCGCTCATTGGTCGAGACAATTTCACGCTCGGCCGCTCTGCAGATTCACAAGCCGTGATCCCCGATGTAGATCTGAGTATCTACGAAGCCTACGATCACGGGATTTCAAGAATGCACGCCGAAGTACGTATTCAAGAAGATGGGATTTACGTCGTCGACCTTGAAAGCGCGAATGGAACAATCGTGAATGGTACCCGCATCCCTCCTCAATCCGCACAGCGCATTGGACATGGGGACATCATCCAGTTGGGAAGAATGAGACTTCAACTCATCTCACACCAGAAGAAGTAGAGGGTAATTATGTCAGTCACAGTACTTGCACATATTTCAGGCGAAGACCCCGTTTTAGGTGAGATCGACGAGCTGCCAACTCCATCTGATACATCCATCACTATCAACAACCCACGTCGTCGTGATGAGAAAGATCTCCCTTACCTTCATGAGACAGTTGTGAAGGTCCTCTGGCCAATGCATCGCATCATGTTCCTTGAGGTCCTCCCCTCCAAAGCAGAAGAAGACCTCATCGGCTTCGTCCGGGAGTAAGATGAGCTCGAAACCCCTGCAGCATCGTAAGGTTCTCGTCGTAGACGATGAACCACGGATGATCCATTTCATCCGCTTAAATCTCGAGCATGATGGCTTCGAGGTTTATGAAGCTAACTCCGGCTCAACCGCGCTGGATCAGCTTCGAGATATGCTCCCCGACCTCGTTCTCCTGGATATCATGATGCCTGATCTTGATGGATTCGAGACATTGAGGCTCATTCGAGAAATATCGACTGTTCCTGTTATCATGCTCACCGCAAAAGGGGAAGAAGATGACCGAGTGCGTGGGTTGGAACTTGGTGCTGATGATTACGTCACAAAACCCTTCAGCCCACGAGAGCTTGTCAGCAGGGTTCGCGCGGTTCTACGCAGAACCGAGATGCCCGGCCAGCCTCAGCATGATGTCATCGAGGTGGATGACCGACTGAAGATCAATTTCGATCGGAGAGAAGTGTGGGTTGAAGAT
>CBDVCG010000125.1:0-6065 GCA_965372425.1 uncultured Anaerolineales bacterium | reverse complement strand
TGCATAACAAGTTTATATAATCTGCAAGCATGAGTCTCCCAACCTTTGGGACTACCCTCAGTACGGGAGGCTCATGCCCATAGATTTGAGACAATTTCCCGTAGCGAATTCGGATATCAGGCGTATCGAATTCACTTTCCCAGTAAGAAGACACACACAATCATAGCGGTTGGATTCGGGTTACTTAGACTAAAATGGACAAGTGTATAAAGTGCTCCTAGAAGATATACAACCTGGTGACACGATATTGGAAGCGCGGGGAATCACGAAGCGGTTTCCGGGCGTGCTAGCCAATGACAAGATTGATTTTGAGATACGAGCGGGTGAGATTCACGCCGTTCTTGGGGAAAACGGCGCTGGAAAAACCACCTTGATGAAGATCCTTTTCGGCCAGTATCAACCTGACGAAGGTGAAATATTGATCGGTGGCGAAGAGGTCAGGTTCAAATCCCCTCTCGATGCCATCGACCTTGGAATCGGGATGGTTCATCAGCATCGTAAACTCATCCCCGCTCACAGTGTCATCGAAAATATCATCCTCGGCCATCCCCGCGCCGGGAAAATCCTCAATCTGAAGAGAGCTGAAAAAGAGATTCTTGAACTTTGCGAAAAGTATGGATTCGGCATAGATCTGGATGCAAAAGTTTGGCAGCTTTCCGAAGGTGAGAAACAGTTGGTGGAGATCTTAAAGGCACTCTATCGTGGCGCAGAAGTTCTCATTCTTGATGAACCCTCCTCTGCGCTTACGCCGATCGAAACCGATAAACTTCTCGCCTCCATCAAGGCCATGTCCACAGACGACCTTGCCATCGTCCCATTCATCACCCACAAACTTCCCATCGTATTACAAATAAGCGATCGTGTGACGGTATTACGGAAAGGAAAGGTTGTCTGCTGCATCGATATCTCTGAAGCTACCGAACAGAGTCTCGCGATGGAGATGGTCGGACGAGAGGTAATCTTTCGGATTGAACGGACCAAGGTTGAAAAGGGAGAGAAGATACTACAGGTCGACGACCTCTCTGCCATCAGCGATAAAGGAGTCATGGCGCTGAACGGCGTCTCCTTCTCTATCTGTGAAGGAGAAATATTCGGGGTAGCGGGAATCTCTGGTAACGGACAGCGCGAATTGGTAGAGGTGCTTGCCGGGCTTCGCAAACCAGAGGGAGGCAGCGTGCTGCTGGACGGGAGAGATATCACATTTGCCAACAGTTTAAAAAGGTGGCGGTTGGGAATCGGGTATATCCCTTCGGATCGCATCACCGTAGGTTCGATCGCAGATTTCTCCCTGATCGAAAATATCACGATGAATTATTACTTTGATCATAATTATTACCGGCGAGGCGTTCTCGACACAAAGAAGATCCGAGAACTCACCAAAGACATCATCGCAGAATATGACGTTATCACTCCTAACGCCGACATCGCGGCGAAAAGCCTCTCTGGAGGCAACCTTCAAAAGCTCATTCTGGCGCGTGTCCTCTCCCGAAAGCCGCGACTATTGATTGTGGATTTACCCACGCAGGGGCTCGATGTTGGGGCCACCGAATTCGTTCGTAATAAGCTCATCGACGCCACAAAGGAAGGAGCGGGCGTTCTGCTCATCTCCGAGGACCTTGATGAGGTGCTATCGCTGAGTGATTGGGTCGCGCCGATCTACGAGGGCGAGTTTATGGGAATCCTTCCAGGTGAAGGAGCAAAACGAGAACTCGTCGGTGCCATGATGGCAGGAATCCATCTCGACGAGGAATCAGCATGAGGATTGGCGGCCACGAACTTAAGCTGGAGAAGAGAATCTCGCTATCTGGCTGGCAGGCAGCAGGGATCTCCATCCTTGCCATCTTCGTCGCTCTTGCCCTCTTCAGCCTGATATTCATTTTCGCCGGAATCAACCCTCTCAGCGCCTACGTTGAAATCTTCTCCTACGCATTCGCAAATCCCTTCGGCCTCCCATTAACGATGAGTCGATTCATCTTCATTTTACTGTGCACCTATGCTTTCATCATCCCGTTTACTGCCGGACTATGGAACATCGGCATGGCAGGCCAGCTCTACGCGGGATCATTAGCCGTTTACGCTGTGCTGCTTGCACTGGGTGTTAAAGAATTTCAAACCGTTGAACTTCCCACCACACTTGTGACATTGATGATGTTGATTGCGGCAATGCTTGGAGGCGCGTTCATTGGCGGGATCGCAGGATTTTTAAAGGGGAAATATAACATCAACGAAATCGTTGTGACCATGATGTTAAATTTCATGACATTCTGGGTGGTTTCATTCTTTATTAAAGAAGGCGGCATCTTCATGAACCCTGGAGGGAGAGGCGAAAGTTTTGAATTACCCCCTTCCCTTCAGCCACCTTTAATCATGAATGTTCCTTTCACCATCTTCATCGCGCTTGGTGTGGCTTTGTTGTTGTATTTCGTGCTGCGCAAGACCAAAATCGGTTATGAAATACGGGCGTACGGCGAGAATCCGACCGCAGCCGCATATGCTGGAATAAGCAAATTCTCGATCCCGATGCTTGTGTTTGTCCTGGGCGGAGCGTTAGCCGGTTTGGCCGGGTACCACTACTTCGCCGCAGTTCCAGGTGTCTATAAAATCGCCAGGAATTATGGGAACTTCGGCGATCTTGCGTTCTATGGCATCATCTGCGGGTTAATTTCTCAGGGGAATCCATTGGCTGCCATCCCGGTGGCGCTGCTTTTTGGCGGGCTATCGATAGGCGGCAGGTTCGTACAGGGAAAACTCGGCATGAGCTTTGGGGTGGATTTCGCCCTGCTCGGTGTTTTAATGATCACGCTCGTCGCGTTTCAGTTTTTTTACAGGTATAAGATTATTTGGGTAAATACTCAAAAGGAGAGCCTTGATGTGGGAGTTCTTCGTTAGAAGCCTAGACGCCTCAACTATCTTCACAATTGCAGCGCTTGGTGAACTCTTCGGACAGCGTTCTGGGATTCTCAATGTGGGGATCGAGGGCGTTATGCTCTTCGGCGCCACCCTGGGCTTCATCACCGCCAAGACCACGGGCAGCTACCTGCTGGGCTTTTTGGTCGGAATCACCGTAGGAGGACTGCTAGGTCTGCTGCATGGTTTCTTTTCCATCACGCTCGGAGGGGACCAGGTAGTGAGCGGCATGGGAATATGGATCCTGGGCTTCGGACTGACCACGTATATCGGCAGCCCTTACACCGGCCCACTCGGGATGGAGCGAATCCCCAAGATTCTCGGTCTCTCCCCCTTCTTCTTCGTGGCCATAGCCCTGACGATAATCATTTGGTTCATACTGTCGCGGACGAGCCTGGGACTACGTATTCGATCGGTCGGAGAGAATCCAGAAGTCGCGGAGGTATCAGGCATCAGCGTCGCCAAGACGCGTTATTTATGTGTTGTCGGCGGTGGGATGTTGATGGGCTTTGCCGGTGCGATCTATTCCCTGGATTACAACCCCGTGTGGAACTACAACTTTCTCCTGGGTTGGGGTTTCATCGCCCTGGCGCTCGTGTTCTTCTCAATGTGGAATCCCTTCATCCTCCTGGGTGGTTCCATCCTTTTCGGCACACTCTGGCAGTTGTCCCTTAACCCACAGCTCTTCCTCCCTGGCCTCATGTCCCGATACATTTGGAGGACGGTGCCCTTCGCCATCACACTTGGTGCCCTGCTGCTCATGTCCACGAAGTGGTTCAGGACGAAATGGGGGGCTACCAAGCCCGAAGCGCTCGGGCAGCCTTACGTTAAAGATTAACGTCGAGATCGTAAATTTTCCACATCACATGGGGATGGAATTTGTCGATCGGGCTGTTCAGGGCAGAGGACAACCTTGCGAGTACTATGTGCTATTAATTAGAAGAAAATCAGACAAAGTATATCTTGTGTATTAAGGACTGGGCTGATGCGAATCAGCCCTCTGATATATCCTTACATGAGTTCCCACATATGCCGCGTGGCTTCCATGTGACCCAGATGCAATCCTGTGTGCTTTAATACATGCAGGAGCGACCAGCCGACGGTGACGATTTCCCCATCACGCGGGGAGGCTCGCTCCTCAGTGAGAACTGTGAGGTTTAGAGATCCAAGTGACTGCTCGACGTAATCTAGGGCATCATCCAGACGCTGACTCAGCTCAGATGAATCAAGCCCATTGATTGCGAACTCCTGATCACGCTGACGCCCGGAAGGCTCCTCCATAACGACATCGCCAACCCAATATCGTTCTGCCCCGATGATGTGCACAACGAGAACACCGATCGAGTTCATGTCGGGTGATGGCTTCCAATCCAGCGCTTCTTGAGATAAACCATCCAGAACTCTCTTGCAATCTTGATGCAGATCTTTGAGACGATCCACATAGTCATCATAGAACTTATCCATCCCGTAAGTCCTTTCTAATCTTCCATGGCTGAAAGAGACCGGTTATGTGAGAAGAAGCCCACAGCAAGCTGCGGGGTTTCTTCCTAGGAAAAAGCCCCCCGCCTTGCCATTCATCCCTGCGGCAAGCTGCAGGGTGTTCTGGCTTTTTCCCATAAACGATGCCAACACCTGGTAATGATTCAGAGGGATTCCATGATCTTAGTCGAGTAGATCATGTACATGTGCTCGATCATTCCAATAGCGCAGACATCTTACTCCTTCATCGTCGATCTCAAGTAATGAGACGCTGGCGTTGTCTAAGGTCGCACGAAAATGATCCTCAAGGATCGTTGCTCCGATGAAGGATAAAAGGAGATGATGAAGGGAACCCCAATGACCTATGCACAAGATATTCTCCACGTCCCACGCCAATAAATCTTCCATCAGCCCCGATATTCTGTCATTGTCGCTGAGCAGCCACGCTTCGTGCCGATCAGGCTGCGCAATCTCAGGCGTAGATATCGGCAGACTGGCACGATATTTTTCATCGTTCCCCCAATCCGATTCGATCAAACGACTATCGAACTCGCAAAATCTGGTCTGAATCTCAGAGAGCGCAAAAGTTTGCCACGCTCGTGCGAGCGGGCTGATGAGTGCGAGGTCGAATTTCATATCGGCAAATTTTAAGATGAGACGACGAGCTTGCAGCTTGCCTCGTTCGCTCAATTCCGGGTTGACCGAATCATCAGACTCCCCTGCCTGACAGGTACTTTCTGCATGTCTAACTATCCATATTTTTTTCACATACTCAACTCAATACCACGCTAGATGGATCTGCTTCGAAATCCGCTTAAGCTCAACAACCTGAGTGTAGATAAAGATGGAGTGAGTTTGGGATTGGAGTGCTTTCTAAGAGAATTTGATAATGATCCCACAGTAGCTTTTCCCAGAAATTATTAATTTGTGCTCCCGGTTTACAATGAGCGGCTGTGCAGTGGGAGTTCCTGAGATAGGCATGTTGGTCATCGATTGAACTTAATCCACCAACCCCCAATACTCGATGACATCAGGAAGAGGCCCATCAAGATATTCAATTAACTTCTTCGGATAGAAAATATCAGTTTGCAGTCGATCAAGAGGGAGCCAGGCTACATCCACCTGACCATAATCATGGTGCGTCCCCTTACCTGGTTCTGCGTTCCCTTCAATCGAACACTCGAAGATGAATTCAATCTGATGAAGCTCGACTTCCGTTTGAGTGGGATCGGTAACTTTAAACTTGCACTCTCGGATAAACCTCAGACCCTTGTTGACCACCGTCACACCCAACTCCTCACGGCACTCGCGAATCAGAGTCTCGTTCAGGGTTTCGCCATGAACTTGGGCGCCACCTGGTAGAGCAAAGTAATCTCTCTCTGCATCAGCATACTTTATTGCGAGGATCGAACCATCACGAATGATGATAGCTTTGGCACAGTTCCGGATATTATTCATTCGTATGCTTCAACCGGTATCTAGGCGATGGTTGCCCACGTAATTGCATCATCGAGTTTATGAAAAATTCCTGCATATCATCGTTGCTCCCTCCCCTCCGAGTGGGATTCATGTAACCGCAATCTTGTCATTTGAATACTGGGTGTAGATTTTGTCAATGACGATCGTCTTTACCCTAGTAAGGGCCCGATGAATTTCCGCAAAGGTCGTATACAGAGGCG
>CBDVCG010000124.1:0-6103 GCA_965372425.1 uncultured Anaerolineales bacterium | reverse complement strand
AGCGTCTCGTCGAAACTGTACCCGCCGAACAACGTACTGCGTTCGAGGCTTTACTCGCCCAGACCAAGGTTCAACGCGACGAGATCGAGGACGAGCTCCAGACACTGCGTCAATTAATCGAAAAGAGTGAGAATAATTAACTCGTAGCTGCCGGTAAACGCACCAAGCTCTGACCGTCGTTTCAATTCAAGATGGTCAGATTTTCCTTAATTTTCGGTCGTACTCCTCGATGTTCACCCTTGAGGTGAGGTCGAGACTCAACGGTGTAACTGAAACCTTGCGGGCTATACACAACACAAACACATCAGAATCCGGTTCCACCTTTTCTTCATCCAAAACGACTTCCACGCCGAACCTGCCCTCATCCTCAAGCCGCTGACGATTGGGCACAATCGGGACGTAATACTTCTGTCTTGAAAGACGTGAAAGCCTCCATTCTGTTTCATTTGTGGCATCACAAGGGACATCTACCTTTAGCACGTCCACGTCAAATTCTGCGTCCTTGTGGAGGAGCATGTGCCCAAAGTATGCAGTGAAGTATGCTGCGGTCGAAAAATCAATGTCCGCCGAATGGGAACCGTAATATTCCATCGGCATCTCGAGTGAGACTGCCAGCGACGGCACGCCAAAAGCCGCTCCCTCCAGCGCCGCACCCACTGTCCCCGAGATAGTGATGCCGACTGTTAGATTTTCGCCATAGTTAATTCCTGCGACCACCAAATCCGGCGGCCCGGGCATGATTTCGAGCATTCCATGTTGAACAGCCTGCGCCGGTGTCCCCCCGACCGCGTATACTTTCCAGGTCTTACCGTTTACTACGACTTCTTCTTCTTCGATCTTTCCATCTGAGGTAATGGGCATGCTTCTCCCTGCACCCGAGCTTTGTTCACGAGGTGCAACAACCGTCACAAAGCCCAGATCGGAAAGCGCCTCGGCGGCAGCCCACAATCCCGGAGATTTGATGCCATCGTCGTTTGTCAGCAGAATGAGGGGTTCTTGTTGTCCAGACACTATGGCGCGGATGATACCAGCGTCACGTTAGAGGGTCAAATTTCCCGACGACAGGACGGCGTCCGGGGAAATCAATCTTCAGACAACGTATGATCCTGAATGTCCGCGCATCTGGCTTCCAGATCAAGCTGATCAAAGAATTGCTTTAGGACCTCAAATCGTGAAGATGCTAACTCTTGAGCAGGAGTTGTATATAAGCGTTCTTTAATTTTAGCCAGCTTAAAAAGATACTCATGGTAAGCGCTGTGCGCTTCGCCCGGGATCTGATTCCCCGTTTCTAGAAATTGCGCCGAGGGCTCTTCGTATATCGGCTGGCATGCTTGGATGGCAAAACCGATCGTTCGTGACACGCCGAAAGCGCCGATCACATCTAATTTATCCGCATCGAATAGGATTTGTGCCTCGATTGTCTCCGGTCTGATTTTCCCTCGGTAGCGATGAGAAAGGATGCAGTGTTCAACCGCTCGTATGTCGTCCTGTTCCCAGCCTTCTGCAAGGAGGACCTCCCTGGCGAAATTTGCAGAAGCGTGCTCGTGGGAATCCCGTCTTTCTCCACCTTCCGGGTGCGCTCCCGAGGCATCATGCAGCAGGGCAGCGGCTTTCAATATCTCTTGATCCGCCGCCAATCTTTCGCCCAGCCAGGTTGCCAGATGCAGCACGCGTAATACGTGATCAAATCCATGGACAGGATCGTATTCGGGATACCATTCTCTCGCCATTTCAATCGAAGGCATAGAGTTACCTCTTCTTTCTTGTTTCATCGCCCTGTTAACACGAGCGGTCCACCATCTATAGGGTGTGTGGTCACGTGAATCTGGATGCCGTAAACCGCCTCGAGTTCTTCAGGAGTGAGCACCTCTGCTGGTCTTCCCCGCTTCTTGATCGTTCCATCGGAGAGAAGGAGCACCCGGTCCGCCAACCGCGCAACTAGGTTTAAATCGTGAAGAGCCGCCAACACACCCAGGTCGCGATCTCGAGCCAGACGCCGAATTAAGCCGAGCAAACGATCTTGATGACGCAGATCGAGATGCGCCGTGGGTTCGTCCAGGAGCATTACGGGGGAATCTTGCGCCAGCGCTCTTGCGATAAGCACCCTCTGCTGTTCACCCCCGGACAGCTCGCCGACGAGTCGATCGGCAAGTTCTTCGATCTCTGTTTGTCCCATCGCTCGATCGACGATGTTAAAATCCTGAGTGCTTTCCCTTTCCAACCAGCCCAGATACGGCGTGCGCCCCATCAGGACAACATCACGGACCGCGTACCCGCCGGGCAATGATGCGGCTTGCGGCACAACGGAGACAAGACGAGCGCGCTCTGCAGGGGACATACGTTCCAAGGCTGAACGCCGGATCTCAATCGATCCACTTGAAAGTTGAAGAACTCCACTCACCGCTTTAATTAATGTTGATTTGCCAACCCCGTTCGGCCCTACGACCGCGACAATTTCACCGGGTTCTACGGAAAAGGATATATCTCGGAGAATAGGTGGACCACCATAACCAAACGTCGCATTGCGGAGTGTGAGAACAGGCGCTACCATGCCTGAATACTCCCCTTTGAGCGGTACAGGAGCCAGAGAAAGAATGGCGCACCGACAAGAGCGGTGATGATTCCAACGGGTAATTGCCGTGGCGCAAGGGCGGTACGTGCCACAAGATCAGCCAGGAGCAGAAAACTCCCCCCGAACAATGTCGCCAGGGGGAGCAAGCGTCGATAATCTGAGCCCCAAAGGATACGGACAAAATGGGGGACGATTAACCCCACAAAAGCAATAATTCCTGAAAATGCGACGGCAGTTGCAGCCACCAGCGAAGCCGCCACAATAATGACGATTTTCGCCCTCTCCACGTCAAGACCCATCTGACGAGCCTGGTCATCTCCGAACTGGAGGACATTTAACTGCCGTCCGAGTACCCAAAGCGTGCCCAGACCGGGGATCAGATAAGGTATGGCAGCGATTACGGGTCCCCAGCCGCCGAGCGAAAATCCCCCCACAAGCCAATTCACGGCACGGTGAATTTCGGCATTTGAAAGAATCATGATCATCGTCATCATCGCGGTGGCGAAAGAGCTTACGGCAACACCCGCCAGGATGAGCGTGGTTACGGGCGTGGAACGTCCTACTCGGGCGATGGTGTAAACTATCGCTACTGTGATGAGCGCTCCGGTAAAAGCCGCAATCGGGATGGCTAACATTCCCAGAAGAGTCTCCGGCCAGCGGAACGCCATTGCGAGAACAGCACCCAATCCTGCCCCGGAGGCGACACCGATGACATAGGGATCCGCGAGCGGGTTTCGAAACATACCCTGGTAAGCCGCACCGCTTCCAGCCAGCGCCATTCCAGTTAAAGCGATAAGAACAGCATTTGGAAGCCGTACTTGTAAGAGGATTGTCTCGAAGGTATCGGGCCAGCCAGAAGCGCTCGCAAAAACCAAGATTCGGGAAACAAATATGTTCAGAGCATCAAGAACCGGGATGTTAATCGGACCAATGGCCACGCTCATGAGAAATGAGAGCAGGAGCACGCCGCCAGCCAACCAAAATGGCTGGCGGCGTGCTTTTATTATAGATCTCGATGCCTTCTCCGTCTCTGTCATTCGAACAATTCAGGGTGAATCGACTTCGCCATCGCCTCCAGAGCATCTACCAGGCGTGGTCCGGGACGGTCTACCCAATTGGTATCAATAGCGACCACATTTCCATCCACCACGGCGCGTATATCAGACCAACCCGCTCGCGCGGAAAGAGATTCAATGGTCGTCGGGACCCACGGTCCTGCAGCGTAAAAGATTACATGCGGATCACGGGTGACGATCTCCTCGATACTCAACTGACCCCAACCCTCAAGCGCACTTGCGACATTCTCGCCACCTGCCATCTGGATGAGAACATCCTGGAAAGTGGCCGAACCCGTCGTCCAGGGCGCGGCGGGATCCGATCCATCGACTTCGTAGAACACGGGAACCCGGTCTGCATCAGCCACTGTGGAACTGACCTTCTCGGTTCTCTCACGCAGCTGAGCTGCCAGGGTATCGGCTTCCTGGGTGTGTCCCGTCATCCTACCTAAATCACCCAGTATCTCGAATAGATCTGAAAACTTGGCAGGGTTTCTCACTTGAAACACCACCAGATCAAGATTTTCGAGTGTTTCAATTTGCTCGGGTGGGGTCAGATCAGCCGCGAGGATGAGATCTGGGTTAAGCGCGAGAATCGCCTCGGTGTTGAGCTCTCCATACGTACTTCCAATACTCTCAATTTCCAACGCTTCCGGCGGATAATCTGATACATCGTCACGGCCGATGAGCTGGGACCCCGCACCAATGGCGAAGAGCATTTCGGTGTTGGAGGGAGCCATGCTGATGATTCTTTGAGGCGGGCCATTAAAACTAATTTCCACTCCCCGCGCATCCGTGAGGGTAATGGGCGCAGCAGAATCAGCATCCTCCACCGGCGTCGTCGGTGCACATGCTCCAATCAGCACACCGGCGAGCAGCGCGAATATTATCCACTTTGTTTTCCTGTTCTTCAATGTGCACATGTTTTTTCCTATCTGTCTTCTGAAATATTGTCATGGTTATCCAACAAGATGCCAATGCGAGTCAGATTTTTGGCCGATATAAAACGACCTTCCAAAAGTAAAACAATGGAAGGTCTCAAAAGTGATGGCACATAAGCGAGCACTCCTTTCCTCGAAGGGGATCTCAGCTTTCGGCCTAGGTGGGTATCCTGACTCAGATGAGGTTGAACTCATCCCTACAGTTGCGGGACAGCGCCGGACTTTCACGATCCTTCTCGGATCGACGATCACCGGCTTCCCCTTGGCAGCCTTCGCATCCGGGCTGAAGGCTACCTATGCCGAATATTTGGTTGGTATGCTGGAGTATAGCCCAGCAACTCCCCCTGGGTCAAGAACAGGGGTCTCCTCCAAAAACAGTGGAAATGCGACAGAAACACTAAGGAAACAGTTGATGGAGCCCTGGTTTGCTGGAACCCATTCATCCATATTCCGCTTGAACCCTCAAGATCCATCGGTTGAACGATCCGGGGTCTTCCTCAAGCTTTTAGAATCAAGGCACTCCCCTTCCAGTCGCCGCCTCTTCTCCCACATTGAGATCCGTGCGTCAACCTCCCACAGGTTTTGAACCTGCGGGAGATTAGAAATATTCTTCCAAAGTCACTTCCTCCGCCGTCGCCAGGCTGGAACCATCGGCTCGTCGAACATGTGCGTTATCTTCATGCGTCGGAATCAACCCTGACGGGTTTTATATCGTTCACGTACAGCGCCCAGAAGCATAGCCCCAGGGTGAGCAATACAGCGAAAACAAGCTGGTTACCCACACAATTTGGAGGAAGAACAGAACAACGCCGATATATGGAGATCGTCGGTTCTAAGGCAGGCTCGCCTTTCAGTGGCGGCGTGATCACTCAGGTATGCCCTCTCCTCATCTCCTAGGCTTTTTTATGACGCATCCTCCTGATTTTGCGAAAATGTTGCGAAAATTGACGATCGAAAGCGTGCATGATAGAATTCACAAGTTAATTGCTGGAGGATATTCGTGGCAAAACGAACAACCGGTGTTGTGCGCTGGTTTGACGGTTCAAAAGGGTACGGTTACATCGACACGGAAGACACAGAAAACATCTTTGTCCATTACCGTGACCTCTCGGACAAGGGTCTTCTACACCTGTCTGCTGGTGAACAAGTTGCATTCTTCCTGGAGACCACCATACGTGGTCCCCAAGCGACAGACGTCACTCGATTAAATTGAACCAACCTGATGTATAAGGAACAGTTGCCCCGTCCGGTGCTCTGCCCGACGGGGCTTTATCACATATGAAATTTAGAAGGAATATAAGGAATATAAAGAAGGATTTGAGATGACAAATAAAGTCTTACGCCTCGTCCCGCTCGGTGGTTTGGGAGAGGTTGGAAAAAACATGATGGCCGTGGAGTACGGAAAAAACATTCTCATCATCGATACCGGGATAATGTTTCCCGAGAACGACATGCTCGGGATCGACTACATCATCCCCGATTTCCGCTATCTTCTTGACAGGAAAAATGAAGTAAAAGCGATCATCGTGACTCAT